>NZ_DLJR01000036.1:0-76786 GCF_002484365.1 Empedobacter sp. UBA7611 | reverse complement strand
TAATAAACTATATTTTTAAACATTCCGTTTTTTAGGGAAGATTACACTTTAATATCTTCTGATTTACAAGATATAATTAATGATAGAATAATTGTCAAAATTAATAATCTTTTCATGTACGTGATGTTGGATAAAATTGCATGTAACATTGTTTTTTACGAAATCAAGTTTTATGAAGTTTCGTATCATTATACTCAAATATAATTATTTTAGTGAATAGATTTACAGTCTTGATTTTTTTGTTTCCACTATTACACAACTCTTGCACACTTTGTATCATGAATAAATAAAAACATTTAACAAAAAAGAGGTTTTTACCATTTGGTAAAAACCCCTTTTCAATAATAATAAATAAAAAGAACAATAAATTATTTCAGTAATTTCTGTTGATATTCTTTTCTATATGCATAATAAAATACAACTGGAAGAATTGTAAAGGATAAAATTAAACAAATAATTAATCCGCCTACAATCATAATGGCTAATGGTTTCTGAATTTCAGAGCCCATTCCGGTAGAAAGTGCTGCCGGTAATAATCCCATCGATCCCATAAGCGCAATCATCACAACAGGGCGTATTCTGCTTTTAACACCATTGACTATTGCTTCTTTTAATTCCATTTTATGTTTTAGATTATCTCGAATAACACCAATTAGAACAATTCCATCAATCGTTGCTACTCCAAAAAGAATAATAAAACCTATTCCCGCAGATATACCAAAAATGGTTCCTGTTACCCAAAGCGAAATAAATCCTCCAATAAAAGCAAAAGGCAGTGTTAATGCAGCTATCGCTGTGTCTTTTACATTTCCGAAATTAGTATACAATAATAATAAAATCAAAACTAACGAAATCGGAACAACCATTGCTAATTGTTTTGCCGCTCGTTCTTTACTTTCGAATTCACCAGCCCATTCCATATAGTTTTCTTTCGGTAATTTAACTTCTTTAGCCACTACTTTCTTCGCTTCATCGATTGTACTTCCTAGATCACGACCTTCTATACTGAATCCTACACCGATATAACGACTATTTCCTTCTCGATAAATAAAAGCAGGTCCTGTTTGATAACCAATTGTAGCTATTTCCTGCAAAGGAACATTGTTCCCGTTACTTGTCGGAATCAAAATATTTCCAATTTTCTCAGGAGTATCTCTATAAGCTTCTTGAAAACGAAGAATAACATCAAACTGTCGATCATTTTCATAAAACTTAGTAGCTGCTTGTCCACCAATTGTCATTTCAATTACTGCCTGAACATCCGCTGTACTAATACCATATTTCGCCATTTTTGAATCACTCAATTCTATTCTAAGTTCAGGTAATCCAATATTTTTGTAAACATTGATATCCGTTATTCCATTTACTTTTTCGATAGATGAAGCTACCTTATTTGCATATTTTTCTAAATCATACAAATCATCACCAAAAATCTTAATAACTAATGAACTTTTTACACCTGCTACATATTCTTCAACATTATCTTGAATGGGTTGCGAAAATCCAAATACAATTCCAGGATAATGATTCAGTTTATCTCGCATCTCTTGAATAATCTCTTCTTTTGAAACCTTGCGCTTCCAATCTTTTTTATCTTTTAATTGAACATTAAACTCAATATTGAAGAATCCTGTTGGATCTGTTCCATCATTTGGTCGACCTGTTTGTGTTAAAATAAAATCAATTTCATCACAATCTTTCTGCATCAACTCTTTCATCTCTTTTGTTAATCGAGTTGACTCTTGTAAATTGACACTATTTGGTAAAGTTGCACGAATGTAGATTGCTCCTTCATTCAATTTCGGAAGAAATTCTGATCCATAATGCGAGAACTTAAATAAACAAAGAGCTAAAATTCCTAAAAAGATTCCTATTGTTGCTTTTTTATAACGAAATGCGGTTTCATATAATCCGAAAATAGTTTTCTGAAAAAATCGAGTAATAAAGTTCTCTTTCTCTTCCATATTTTTCTTAAAAAGCAACTTACACATTGCAGGAACATAAGTTAAACTTAATATTAAAGATCCTAATAATGCATATCCTAATGTAAATGCTAAAGGAGAGAACATTTTACCTTCCACTTTTTGAAATGAAAATATCGGTAATAAAGCAACAATAAGAATAAGTAAAGCAAAGAAAATATAAGAAGCTACACTTCCTGCACTTTTCTTTATAACGCCCATTTTACTCATTTTCGCGTAACGTTCTGCTCCTACTTTATGTTGCATTGTAGCTAAAGCAACAAAAACTGTTTCTACAATTACCAAAGTTCCTTCTAACAACAATCCAAAATCCAGTGACCCCATTGAAATTAAATTCGCTGGTAAACCTTGAATTTTCAACATAATAATTGCGAACAAAAAAGAAAGCGGAATAACCGAAGCTACAATAAATGTTGATTTCCAATTATATAAAAAAACAAAAACAATTAATGAAACCAATAAAATACCTTCAATAATATTTTTAGAAACCGTATGTACTGTATTATCCACCAATTTGGTACGATCTACAACTGTTTCAATTTTTACATTATCTGGTAAAGTTCTTGTATTTAATTCTTCAATCTTTGCTTTCAGATTTCCAATGACTTCTGATGGATTTTCTCCTCGTAGCATAATAACGATACCTTGAACCATATCATCATTTTCATTATAACCAACTTGTCCCAATCTAGGTTTATTTGAAACAACAACATCTGCTACATTTTTAATCAGAATTGGCGTAGAACCATTCAGTTTTACCGTGATATTTCCGATATCTTCAATCTTATCTAACAAACCAACACCACGAACCACATAAGCTTGATCTCCTTGCTGAATGACATCTCCACCTACATTTATATTTGATTTAGAAACTGCTTCGTAAACATCTAAAGGCGATAAATTATAATTTTTTAATTCGGTTGGATTGATTTTAATTTCATATGTTTTTTCTTCTCCACCAAAACTTACAACATCTGCAACTCCTGATACAGAAAGTAATTCACGTTCAATTACCCAATCCTGAATTGCTGTAACTTCCTTTATTGGTAAATCACTTTTTATTACATAACGAAAAATTTCTCCTGTAGCACCAGAAGGTGGTTCAATATCTGCATCGGCTCCTTCTGGTAAATCAACTCCACTTAATTTATTAGACACATATTGTTGTGCATAAAAATCATCTACACCATCTTCAAACTGAACAGTAACAACAGATAATCCGAAAAGAGAAATAGAACGAATATTTGATTTATGCGGAATACTATTCATTACTTTTGAAACTGGTAAAGTCACCAATTTTTCCATTTCCTCAGCACTTCTTCCTGGCCATTGTGTTATGATACGAGCTCTAGTATTCGTTACATCTGGAAATGCTTCTATTGGTGTATGTTTTAAAGAAAATATACCTGCAAAGAGTAATGCAAATACAGCAAATAAAACAAAGGTTGTATTTCGTAACGAAAAAGTTACGACTGATTGTACTAACTTTTTCATTTATTATTTATTTAATTCCTCAAATATCATTAGGGCGTTTCGAGAAATAACTTTCTCATTTGGTGCAAACTTTTCGCTAACAAATGTGTATTCCTCATTCTGACCAATCGTCGTAATTTTTCGGATTTCCATTGTACAATCATTTTTATATACCACCACATATTCCTTGTTGTTCTCAAAAACTTTGGCTTTGTTTGGTATCGCAAATGCATTTCCTACAATATTTTGTTTATCGATAATAATATCTGCACTCAAACCTGGCATCAAGTTCAAATCTTGATTTTCTAACACAACACGCGCTTTCAAAACGTGTTCATTTTCATCAAACACATTGTATATTTTATCAATTTTTCCAACATAAATTCGATCAGGATACGCCATAGATTTCACTTTTACAGCATCTCCTTTTTTTACATATTGCAGATTATTGGCGTAAATATTTACCATTACCCAAACTTGTTTCAAATTAGAAATAGAAAATAAATTATCTTCTGAATCTGAAATAATAGATTGACCAACGCTCATGTTTTTCTGAACGATATAACCATTTTTAGGTGATAAAATCTGGAATTGACCATTGCCAACCGCACGATACATTCTCAAGGTTGCATTGATTTTATCAATTTCAATTTGCGTTGATTGTAATTCGTGTTCTGCCTCTGTAACTTCGGGTTGAGAAGCCATTCCATCATTCAACAATTCTTTTTTCGACTTGATTTGTTTTCGAATCAAATCCATTTGATTTTGATGATAACGCTTTTGCTGTACCAAATCCAACACTTCGTTCGATTTTACAACTGCCAAAACTTGACCTTGACGCACATAATCACCTAATTCAAAATTCACTTTATCTACCACTCCTTGCAGCAAACTTTTAAAACCAACCAAGTCATTTTCGTTGTATTCAATTTTTCCTGACAAGGTTAATTGTTCGTGAATCGGCTGCTCTAAAACAGCTACAATTTCAGTTGACTTTTTCAATTGTTCGTTCAAACAAAATTTGTCTTCTTTTACCGCTTCTTTCGGGGCTTCTTGCTTGTTACAACTACTTAAAACCAAAGTAAAAGCAGCTAAAAAATAAAAACTTTTTTTCATCATTTTATAAATCTTGTCCAACGATATAATTTAGTTCTTCGAATGTGTTTTGATAATTTTCCAATAAATCCAAATAAGCTTTTTGAGATTCGCGATAAGCCTGCGTAAAATCAATAAATTCTAGTAAAGTGATTTGTTTATTTTGGAGATGTTTTTTATAATTGTCAATCATAGTTAATTGCTCTTGATTGTTCAATTTTTTCCATTGAATAAGTGCTTTATCCAATTGACTAATTTGATTTTGAAGTCGATCAATCGAAATATCTAATTCAGAATTCAAGGCATTTTTGGTGATTTTTTGTTGATTCAGTACAATTTCAGAAGCTTTGATGTTTCCTTTATTCGTATTAAAAATTGGTAAATCAATGCTTACTCCAACACCAACAAAATCGCGCATAATATTTCCACCTCGATCATAAATTACTTGAAAAGCCAAATCTGGTGTACGTTGTGCTTTTTCTAAAATCAATTGTTTTTCAGCTAAATTGATTTCATTTTCTTGTTTTTTTAACGCTATATTTTGCTCTTTTGCTAATTGTTTAGCATTGAATGGGATTGATTTGGAATGAGAATTGAATCTTGAAAAATCGATTTCATTTACATTTAAATCTGAGTTTTGCGTTAACAATCGAAGTTTATTAATGTATTCAATTTCTTGATTTTCTAGCTCAATTTGATCTTTTTGTAAACCGATTAATTCTGTTTGAAGTCTGTAAAAATCTGCTTTCGGAACATTTTTTAAATCAGCTTGTCGCTGATATTGTGTCATCATCTGTTCAAATAAATCAACGCTATTTTGTAATTCTTTCTTTTCAGATTGAATACGCGCCAACGAAAAATATGTTTGTCTCAATTCTTTTTTCAGCTCACGCAACAATTCCTCATACTCAAAAAGTGCTGAATTCTTCTCTAATTCTTTAATTGCAACACGCTTTTTTCGTTTACCAGCGGTTTCAATTAATTGCTCTAATTCGACAGAAATTTGTTGATTTTTCCCGTATTTACCGAATAAATAAGGCTGTTCTTCTACATTATAAGTTTTCCAAAGATTAACCTCAGAAATACTCAACGTTGGATTTTGCCATAATTTCTCCTGAATAATTTCAGCATCAATTCTGTCAACATTGAATTTATTCGCAATGAGCGCATAATTTTTTTGTAAAAACGCTGCTTCTAGATTGTCCAACGTTACGTTTTGCGCTTGTGTTTGCATCGCAAAAATAATTGGAATTGCAGTATAATAGATCTTCTTCACTTCTACTCTTTTTGAAAATTCAAAAGTAAAAGTGTAAGATTAAGGCGAGTTTTAAGTTAGATTAAAAGTAGATTAGAAAATGAGTTTAACAATCGTTCCTTTAGGTTTATTTGGAACAATTTCGATATCAATTTGATGAAGTGTAAAAATAATATTCGCCATCGAAAGTCCAATACCTTTTCCTTGAAAATCTTGCGTGTTTTTTCCTCGAAAAAAGTTTTGTTTAATTTGTTTGATATCGGTTTCTAAAATACCAATTCCCAAATCGGAAATATGAATTTGTAAACGATGATTGATTTCCAAAAACTGTACTAAAATCGGTTGATTGTTCGAATATTTTATTGCGTTACTTACTAAATTATTCAACGCAACTTCTAATAATTTTTCGTTTCCTTGAATGGTTAACAATTGATTATTTTCGACTTGTAAATCCACATTTATACGTGCTTGATGATACAAAATAGCATTTTCAATCACTTGCCAAACTACTTCATCAATTCGAATTTGACTAAATTCAAAACTCGTTTTTGCTCCCGAAAGTAACATCATTTGGTCTAACGTTTCTTGTAAATCATTGGTATATTGTTTCAGTTGCACAATCACGTTTTCGTATTCTTCGAGCGTTCTTTTTTTATGATTTGTCACCTCTAAAGTCCCTAATAATGCAGTAATTGGTGTTCGTAACTCGTGCGAAACATAATCAATAAAATTCTTTTGTACATTAAAAGTTTGCGCCATTCGATCAATAAAATGATTGTAGGTTTTGATTAAATCTTCAATCTCCGCATACGATTTATTAAGCTTTAAAGGTTCTGTAAAATTCTTCGCATCACGCTCTTTTATTTGCTCTATAATTTTTGTAATCGGTTCATAAGCAATCACTCCTAAAAAATTAGAAAATAGATAAATAAAAATCAACCCAACCAATGAAACTGAAATCAGGATTTGAAGTAACGATTGCATTTGTTCGTTAAATTCTTGTTTAGATTCGCGCGTAATTACAACAAAATCTCCTTGGTTATCGTGATAAAAAATTCCGTTATAAAAGAAATCTTTACTCGCAAAAAAATCAGTTTTATTCGAACGAATATTCTCTATAAATTGCTGCGTTATTTCTTTATTATCAGCCATATTTCCATTGTATTTTTTATTGTTTTGATCAATAATTAAAATATTTTTTCTGGAAATCGTTTTTATCAATTGGCTTTGTACATTATTGTGTTCTAAAACGGGTAATTCGTCTTTTTCTAAGTAGTAAATAGAAGCCAAAAGTGTCTTATTTTGCAAAGATTTAAACTCTTTTTTCTCCATTTCGGTATAAAAAGAAAAATAAATAATTGTAGAAACAATCAGAATAATAATACTGAAAATAACGACTGAATAAAGCGCTAATCGGTGTTTTAATTTCATAATTTAGGCTTTAAACATATAACCAACGCCTTTTACAGTATGAATGTATTTTGTTCCATTTTTCTCGATTTTATTACGCAAATACGAAATATAAACATCCACAACATTGGTATGATTGTCGAATGTTATTCCCCAAACAGCGTTTAAAATTTGGATACGAGTAACGGTTTTATCGATGTTTTCAATCAAATAATTCAACAACTTAAATTCACGAGGAGAAAGCTCTGTTTCTTCTTGATTGACAAAAACTTTATATTGATCCAAATCGATTTCTAAGGCATCAAAAATCAATTTATTTTCAGGAACTTCTTGCGAACGAAACTGATTACGACGCGTTAAAGCCTTGATGCGAGATAATAATTCGTCGAAATGAAATGGTTTTGTAATGTAATCATCTGCACCATAATCCAAAGCCGAAACTTTATCTTGAACCGTATTTAATGCACTTAGCATCAAAATTGGAGTGAATATTTTTTTGTAACGAAGTGTCTGTACAAGCTGAATTCCATCCATTTTTGGTAACATAATGTCACAAATAATCAAATCAAACTGAATCGTAAGAAATTCATCTAAAACAGTTTCCGCATCTTTACAAAGCGTAACCAAATGCCCATTTTCTTCTAATCCTTTGATTAAAAAATCGCTAATTCGCTTATCGTCTTCGATTACTAAAATTTGCATACACTTTCCATTTTTCCAAAATTAATGAAATTGAGTAAGATGAGATCAATGTAAAAAATTTTCTAATTGGATTTTAATTTTTACAATTTTAGAAAAAAAAACTGTCCGATTAAGACAGTTTTCATTGTGTATTTATTCTTTATTTCACAGGAGTTTCTCTCGCAGCTTCGTATATAATCGAATCTCTTTGCTCTTGCGTCAAGTCATATTTGTAATCAAATATTGCAGATTCCCAATCTCCATATCCAACATTCGGCAATACAATAAATCGTTTTCCAAATTCAGATTTTAAAGTTTCTACAGCTGCCGCTCTTTCTTTTTCAGATTTATGATTATCAAATAAAGAAGAAAAATCTGTTAAACTATCTCCTAACAATAAAACAATGTCATAATCTTTCGAAATATTTTGACGACGTGCTTCTTTGCTACTTTCTTTACTTCTCAAAATCAAATTCTGAGCACTTTGAATTGGATAATTGTATTTTTCTAAATTTGCCAAAGTTCCAGGACGCTCTACTTCGTATCGATTTGTAACGTAAAAAATCTGAACACCTTTACTCGCTGCATACTGAAAAAACTCTTGAGAACCAGCCAAAGGAGTTGCAATTCCTTTCGACGTCCAATTTGCCCAAGTTTCTTGCGACCACGTTTTTCCTTGACGCGCCATTTCTACTGCATAGTACGAATTATCCAAAAAAGTTTCGTCAATATCCGTTACAATCGCTAAAGGTTTTGCGCCTTTTGTCGCAATTGCTTCATCCAATCTCATTTTAGCAACATTATAAGCTTGCTGGCTTAAGGCTTGATATTCAGCAGCACGTTGTTGAAAAAATGCAGCATAAATTTTACCATCAACTTGCAAACTTTTTTGCTGAACTGGTTGTTGTTCAGTAACTATTTTTGGTGTTTGACAAGCTGTTAATCCAAAAAGCATCAAGCTTCCAAGCATCAATTGTATATGTTTCATATCTCTAAATTCTTAAATGCAAAATTAAGCCTTACAATTCAAATCAAAAAATCAGATTACTGAATGTATTTAATCGATTCGAAAGTTGTTTGATGAAAATAGTTTTTGAACTGATGATGTTCTCCATTAATTTCTATATCAATTTCCAGATAATCGTTTTGATTAAAATGAATTAAATCTGTTTCGAAAAAATAAATATTTCGGATAACGTGAGAATCAGGTAAAATGGTATTTTTCAATAAAATATCATTTGTCCCCATTGCCAATTCTCCATAAAATGTAACATCAGCTTTGATTTTTTTTTGAGAAAAATTTGAATAAAAATCAGCTTCAACGATATTTATACGAACTGTTTTTTCGGTATTATTTTGAATAGAAATTAAGAATTCTAATGTATTTTTTTTCTTTGTTACCGAATCTATTTTTACTTGAAATTCTGAAATTTGTTGATTAGAATCATCAATCAAATCATCATTTTTTTCAATTTTTAAAAACGATATTTTTGGTTCTTCTTCTTTCGGAAGTGGTTTTTCAATTGGAACTGTTTTTAATTTTTTGTAAATAACAAACAGCACTAACAATACAAGTAAAATGAATAAATATTTCATTTTACAAATTTAGAAATTAAATCGTTTTTCTGATTTCGAAAAAATGATTTGTTTCGTTTTAGACAATTTTTTTTCTGAAACGAAAAGCACAAAAAGCTAAAACAAATACACTTCCTGCTACAGCAAAACTAATAGGATTTGAAGATTTAGAGCTATTTTCAGTAAAATTTGTTTGTATTAATTGACTATTTAAACCAGAAGATTGAGCAAATGAAATAGTTGTACTTGCAATGAATAGTAATAAAAATTTGAAGAGAGTTTTCATAATAATGAATTAAATAAAAAGTTTGGTTTTGATATTAAGAATCGATAAAACAAATACAATGCCTAATTTTCTTAAAATTAAATAATTTGCAATTTAGTAATGCCACTCAAATTCAATAATCAATTTTTTGGAGCATAACAATTAGGAGATAAAATATAAACTATTTATCAAAACCCTATAAACAAAATAACTCAATTCATTTTCAGAATTGAGTTATTTATTAATGATGTAAAAACTTTAATCTAGTTCTATTTTCACGAAATGATTGTCCAATAAATGATCAATTAAATCTTGCGATTTATAATCAATCGGATCTTTTATTTGTTCTTTTGCTTTTGTATGTTCTTCAATTCGATGCAAAGCTTTGTAAAAGCGTCGAACTTCATTCAAATTCTTCAAAATTAATTTTGGAGCTTCTGCTTTTTCACCATTTTCTTCTTTGCATATCATCGTAAAATAAGACGAATTACAATGTTTAATTTCACTTGTTTGGATATTTTGACTTTCTACTCGAATTCCTACGACGATTGACGTTCTTCCGACATAGTTAACCGATGCTTTTAGCGTTAATAATTCTCCTACTTCTACTGGCGTTAAGAAATCTACTCTATCCACAGACGCCGTAACACAGTATTTTCCAGAATATTTGGAAGCACATGCGAATGCAATTTGATCGAGTAGAGAAAGAATGAATCCACCGTGTATTTTTCCACTAAAATTGGAATGTGACGGAAGCATTAATTGCGAAAAAGTTACCAATGAACTTTTTACCGTTTTGTAAATCATTTTATCTATTGTTGTGTGTGTGTTCAATTTGTAGTAATTAAGTTTAGACTGTAAAATTCATCTGCAATTTCGCGATTATTAGACAAACGAGGAACTTTATTTTGTCCACCTAATTTCCCTATCGATTTCATATAATGCTGAAAACCTTCTGTTTTAACTTCAGAAACGACAAGCGGACGCAAGATATTTCCCGTAATCAAATCATCGTAATACGTATTTTGGCGACGCATTTGTGTATCTAATTCTTGATTAAAAATAGTTATATCTTGTGGTTTTTGATCAAATTCTATTAACCATTCGTGATATGGCAAACCTTCTGCTGGATTAACTTGAGGCGCAACTGTAAACTCATTTACACTCGCTGGATATTTTTCTAAAGTTTTTTGCAACGCCTGTTCCACTTCGTGACCAATTACATGCTCACCAAAAGCAGATGTATAATGTTTAATTCGACCAGAAACAACAATTCTATAAGGTTTTATCGAAGTAAAACGAACTGTGTCACCAATATTATATCCCCACAAACCTGCGTTTGTATTGAGAATTAGAACATAATCTTTTCCTACTTCAACATCTTTCAATGAAATTCGGGTTGGATTTTCATCAAAAAACTCTTCAACTGGAACAAATTCATAAAAAATTCCATTATTCAATAAAAGTAATAAATCATCATTTTTTTGAGAATCTTGATACGCAATAAACCCTTCTGAAGCTGGATATGTCTGAATACAATCTATTTTTCGACCAATTAGTTGATTCACTTTATCGCGATAAGGTTCATAATTTACACCTCCTGTTACCATTAGTTGTAAATTCTTAAAAATCGACTGAACGTTTTCTTTTTCAGAAACTTTAATCAATCGTTCAAAATACATAATCAACCAAGGCGGAATCCCAGAAATCAGCGTCATATCAGCTTTCACCGTTTCATCCACTACCCTATCCACTTTTGTTTCCCAATCTTCAATCACATTTGTTTCATAAGATGGTAAACGATTTTTTTGCAAATAATTTGGAACAAAATGTGCGCTAATTCCAGAAAGTCGACCTACTTTCAATCCATTTTTCTCTTCAAGAATTGGACTTCCTTGTAAGAAAATCATTTTTCCGTCAACAAAATTAGAATTCTTTGTTTCATTAATATAAAACAATAAAGCATTTCGAGCAGAATTTATATGAGATGGAACAGATTCTTTTGTAAGCGGAATATATTTGGCTCCAGAAGTAGTTCCAGAAGTTTTAGCTAAATAAAGAGGTTTTCCAGGCCATAGAATATTAAGTTTCCCTTCAATTACCTCATCAAAATAATGTTTCAACCCTTCGTAATCGTTGATTGGAACTTGCGATTTGAAATCTTCATAATTTTTGATTGATTCAAAATGATGATCAACTCCAAACTTTGTATTTTTTGCAGCAATAATCAATTCATTTAGAATTTTGTCTTGTGTTTCTAGCGGATTATTTATCCACTTTTGTTCTTTGTTGACAATGTATTTTGCAAAAATTTTCGCTAAAAAAGCTTTCATGCTGTTCCTTTAAAACATTATTATTGGTCGAATTTAAACGAATATTCTAAATAATTTAACAACAATTGCAATGATTTTTCTTAGTCAAATCACTAATTACATTAAAGCTAAAACGTTAGCTATCATTTTATAATCATCCCGTAAAAAGTCGCTTCTCTATTATTTCTATTCCACATAAAATTATCTTATTTTTTCGAAGGATACAAGATTTTTTCTAATCGAACGTTTTATTGTAGATTTGTTTTTATTCGCTATCATGAAAAAGATTGTACTGAGTATCTTCGCCGCAAGTTTTTTAATCGGCTGTTCTACGCAAAAAAATAGTTTCAAAAACCGACAATATCACAAGATGACATCGTGGTTTAATGGAGTATTCAATGCTGAGGATGAGTTAGAAAAAAAGAACACAGAACTACAAACAAATTATGTAGAAAATTACTCGAAGATTTTACCTGTTGGAATAGAATATTTTTCTGTTTCGGACTCTGCTAATTTAGGTGAATTTAATACGCCCAATTTTGGTATTGGAAGTGGAAATCGAAATAATCAAGATAAAGTAGAAAAACCTCTTGGATTTGCTGCTGTAGAGGCAAAAGCTTCAAAAGCTATCGAAAAACATTCGATGTTAATTAAAGGAAAAGAAAATAATCCTTTGATGGGTCGCGCTTATTTATTGATTGGAAAATCATTATTTTATCAAAAAAAATACTTTGAAGCGCTTGATGCTTTAAACTATGTTGTCAAAAATTTCAAAGATTCTAAATACGCGCAAGAAGCGCATGTTTACAAAACTGTTGCCGAAATAAAAGGTGGAAATTACTTTGATGGAATCGAAACTTTACAAAAACTTTACGAAAACGATCCGTATAAAAGTAAAGAATTAAAAACAATGATTGCGCGTACCTATGCTCAATTTTTAATTGATCAAAAAAAGTACGAAGAAGCACTTGATCCATTGCAAAAAGCCGAATATTTTTCTACAAATAAAGATGAACGAGTTCGAATATTTTATACGTTAGGACAAGTTTTTTCTAAATTAGGAAAACAACAAGAAGCTGGTGAAGCTTTCACGCAAGTTTATAAAATGAAGCCTGGATTTGATATGGAAATCAAATCGCAATTAGCGATTGCTGCTAATTTTGATCCAAAAATTAATAATTATGGAAATTACAAGCAAAACTTGTTGGACATCTCGAATAAAGGAATTTATGCATCGAAGAAAAACGAGTTATATTACGGAATTTCTGAAATGGCTTTTCGAGCTGACAAAATGGATGATGCTGTAGAATATGCAAAATTGAGTTTGAAGGAACCAATGTCTGATCCTTATATTCGTGGGCGCGCTTTCGAAAATTATGGTGATATAAAGTTCAAGCAAAACGATTATGTTTACGCATCGGCTTATTATGATTCGGCACAAACGAGTTATAATTTGCCAGAAGATCAAACGCGTATTCAGAAACGAAATGATGTTTTGAAAAAATTGATGGAAAAACATTATTTAGTTCAGAAAAATGATTCGATTCTAAAACTTGCTGCACTTCCAAAAGAAGATCAATCAAAATTCTTCACAGATTATATTGAAAAATTAAAGAAAAAAGAAGAAAAGCAAGCTATAGAAGAGCAAAAAGAAATGGAAACTTTTCAGTTAGAGAATAAAACAGCAAGTTTTACGACGAGTTTCAATAATGCTGATAAAGGAAAATTCTATTTCTATAATCAAAATTTAAAATCGACTGGACAGCAAGAATTCCAACGTATTTGGGGAGGAATTTCGTTGAAAGATAATTGGAGAAATTCGAATGCGATAAGTACTGTAATTGAGGACAAACAGAATGAATTGACAGGGCAAATTGCTGCTGGCGATCCAAGACGTTTTGAACTTGATTATTATTTAGATCAAATTCCAACTTCTCAGAAAGTATTGAATGAGTTGAAAGTTGTGAGAGATACAACGCAATTGTCTTTAGGTACAGGATATTTTGATATTTTCAATAATGCTGAATTAGCTGGAAAAGAATTGAAAGCCTTGGTTGCTTCGCCTCCAAAATCTGATGATGTGTTATTAAAAGCGACTTATCAATTGTATCGTATTTATAAAAATCGTGATCAAAAATTAGAAGATGAATACAAAAATGTGATTCTAACAAAGTATCCAAATACGATTTATGCAGGTTATATTCTTAATCCAGAAGTTGAATACATCACTGCTGAAACAAAAGAAGCTTTAGAAGCCTACAAAGTTGCATACACGTTGTATCAAGATAAAAAATATGATGACGTAAAGAAAAAAGTACAAGAAGTAATTGTAAAATTTCCTACTGAAATTATCATTGCTAAATTTGCTTTATTAAATGCTTATGTAATCAAACAAACTGGAAAAGATAGCGATTTTGAGCAAGCTTTAGAAATTGTAATTACGGCTTATGACGGAACTGAAGAAGCTAAGCAAGCAAAACGTTTGTTGGATAAATTGCGTAATCCTAAGAAAAATGTAGAGGAACCTGAAGCTACATCTCCTAAAGCTCCAAAACAATTGGAAAGAAATGAAAATTTTAATAATGAAGAAAATACAAAACGTAGAACAGTAAAATAATATAAAAAAAAGAGTTAATCTAAGATTAACTCTTTTTTTTATATTATTACTTGATTTTTCTAATAATCATCTAAATCATTTTTCTTAAAAAACGGGATTCTTAGTAGATTGAGAATTCCAAATTTGTTCTCGGTATTCTTGTGTGTGGGTACGTCATATCCTCGTAGACTAAATTAGTAAAAAACTAATATAGCCTTATGATTATGAAAAAGACAAAAGAAATAGCAGCTTATTTAACTTATATTAAAAAATTACAAGTTCTAAAATATGCTAAAGAATATGGAAATAACACTATAGCTTATAAATTTTATGGTGTTAAAAAGAGTACATTTTACAAATGGAAAAAAGCATATGAAGAACATGGAGAAGAAGGTTTACTCAGAAAGAAACCAACTCCTCGCACTTTTCCTAACCAAATTAAGCAAGAGATTGTAAATAAAGTATTAGAACTTCGAAAAGAACATAAATTAGGGACTTGGCGAATTAAATGGTATCTAGAACGTTATCATGATATTTTGATATCGGAATCAAGTGTTTATCGTATTCTAAAGAGTAATAATGTCGCTAGATTAGACAGAAAGGTGACTAGAAGAGCCATGCATAGTATCAGGTATGAAAAAGAAACACCTGGTCATCAGGTACAAATTGATGTTAAATTTCTAATATTCCATGACGTAAATAGAACTAAAATCAAGAGATTTCAATACACAGCGATTGATGATTCTACACGAATTAGAGCGCTTAAAATCTATGAAAAACATAATCAATTAAGTTCAATTGATTTCATAAATTATGTGGTAGAAAAATTCCCTTTTATAATTAATACAATTCAAACAGATAATGGACACGAATTTCAATCAAAGTTTCATTGGCATGTTCAAGATTTAAATATGAGACACCGATTTATAAAAGTAGGAACACCTCAGTTAAATTCAAAAGTTGAATGATTTCATTTGACTGATAAAAAAGAGTTTTATCAACTTTTAAGCTACACAGATGATGTGGATTTAAATCAGAAACTGGAAGAATGGGAAAACTTTTATAATTTCAATAGGCCTCATGGTTCATTTAAAGGAAAAACACCTTATGAAATACTAAAATCTAAACTAAAATAATTATATTTAAAGTCTACGAGGTTATGAAGTACGACAATGTAAATTTCCCATCGTCCATTGCGCAATCATTTGCAATTTGTATGGATCGCTGATGTATTGTAAAAGTGTCAAAACAGCTGTAAAAACTCCAGAAATTATCATTCCTGATAAAACCATATTGATTAACGAACTTTTGACGTTTGTTTTAGAAATTAAATACGTTAATAAAACAGCGCAAATTCCAAATACAAATGCTGAAATATTGATAGATAATACAGGAACAACCATTGCTAAAGCTGCGCCAACAGCAGAACCAGATGATATACCTAATGTAAATGGATCTACAATTGGGTTTCTGAAAATTGCCTGTAAAACATTTCCAGAAGATGCCAAAGCTGCACCAACAATAAACGTTAATACAATACGAGGTAAACGAACTTGCCACAAAATAGTTTCGATACTTGATTGAGGTAAATTAGTTGTTCCCGAAATTAACTTGCTCATTGCAGATGAACTGTAACGAATCAATTCCGAAATACCTACAAAATTCGTTGCACCCATTGTCATAGAAAGAATGACAACCGTTAATGGTAAAATCAAAAGTAGACCGTAAGATTTCAATTTAGATTGCATTTTTCTTGTATAAATCTGGTTTTTGGTACAATTGCATGATATCATTTTGTACCTATTTGTTTAATTGTTCAGTCGAATAAGCCGAAGGATAGCACCAATTGCGAAGTTGTTTGGCAAATAATAAAAACTTAACTGTATGCGGATCGTAATAAAACGCAGGATTCTTAGCGAAAACTTGTTTTGATTTTACCGCTGGCAAAGCATCCAATTCTTTTAGTTGATACAAATTCCAAAGAACAATCAAATCTGGATTCCATTTATAGATCGATTCTGCACCAACATTTGACGATTCCATTTCTAACGGACAAGCATTTTCTGCACCCGATAATTTGATCGCTAAATCTAACAAAGTTCCTTTTCCAGATGTCGAAAAAATACGTCCTTTCGACCACGCATAATAGACTTTTTTAGGTTTTTCATTTACAGGAGCTTTCAACTTTTTAGCCTCAGCTTTTACATAAGAAACCACTTTCTCTGCACGTTGTTTTTTTTCTAATAAAGTTCCCATTCCAAGCAATTCTTTGTAAATCTTATCTTGACTTAAACTTGAAACGGTAAAAACTGGAATATTTAATTCTTCTAATTGCTGAATTGTTTCGATATTTTGTTCATAAACAATCGCTAAATCAGGTTGCAAACCAACAATTGTTTCGATATTACTTGATCCACCTCCAAAAGTTGGCGTCGCAATTGTTTTATTTTTGATTCGCTCATCTAGTTTTGCATAGAACTCAAATTTATCTTCATTCTGAAAAACTTGTTGCGGAATTCCAACCACTTTATCTTCGGCGTGCAACATATAAATTTCGTCCAAAGAAGGTTCAAAAAGTACAATCACTCGTTTTGCTTCTTGTGGTAACGAAACTATTTTTCCACGACTATCTTCCGCCTTTATTTCGCCTTGTTGTTCGCTCTTTTTTGAAGAATGACAACTTTGAAAGAAAATAAAGAATGATAAAACAAGGGTTATGCGATGAAATATTTTACAATTCATGGTTTAATTTTTTACCAAATTTTTTAATAAAAATTCACTGATTAATTGTGCTTCGACAAGTTGTATTTTATCTTGATAACGAGTCAAAAGTTGCTCGTACATACGACCATCATAAGGAAGCAAAAGTTGATTATCGTCGTCGTTTTTCCAATAAATAGGAAGGTGACGATTGCCAACGAAGTAACAAAAATCAGCGGCATCGGACTTCGACTTTGCAGAAAACTGAATACACAAACAAGGTTTTATGTAAACTAAAGCTATTAATTTGTTTTCATGAAATAATCGATCGCCGTTCTGCCACTCATTTTTAGTTTGTAATCGAAGTTCTAATGTTAAACCAGCAGTTGTTTTTCTCGTAATTTTTTGTTTTCGAATCTCAAACCATTCAATCGTTAATTGATCCAAAATATTTTCCACTTCTTCAGTTTTTGACTGAATTTCATCTATAATTACCAACTGATTTTCCATTGTTTCGATCTATTATTTTTGTTGTGCAGCTTCTTTTTTCAACTGAACTTTCTCTTTCAACCATTGACACCATTCGTCAATTCCTTCTCCATTCAACGTACTGATTGTTTGCACTTCTAAGTTTGGATTAACCTCTCTTGCATCCTTTGTAACCGCCTCGATAGAAAAAGGAACATATGGTAATAAATCTGATTTAGAAACCAACATCAATTCACTTGTTAAGAACATACGTGGATATTTCTTTGGTTTGTCATCACCTTCAGTTGTAGCGATAAGTGTAACACGATAATCTTCACCTAAATCAAAAGCAGATGGACAAAGAAGATTTCCTACATTTTCGATAAATAATAAATCTGTTCCATCCAAATTAATGTGATCCAAAGCTTGTAAAATCATTTGCGCTTCGATATGACACATTCCACCTGTTACAATTTGTAAAGCATTAATCCCAACTTCGCGCATACGAACAGCATCACGCTCCGTTTCTGGATCACCAACTAAAACAGAAATATTCAATTCTTTTCCCAAACGTTTTCCAATTTCTTGTAACAACGTTGTTTTTCCTGATCCTGGAGACGAACAAACATTGATGATACAAACATCTTTCAGACGTTCGCGAATCGCATTTGCAACATAATCGTTGGCTTTTAATAAATGTAAAGTTGTGTTGTCGCATTGAACAGATCCTACTCTATTCCCAAGACTTTTTGGATTTTGTGTATTTGTTGACATAATTGAAATATGTTTAATTAATGATTATTTATTTTTAAAGATGACTTGAGAGATAAAAAGCTCATTTCCTTTGACAATTGTACTAGACGGTGTTGAGCAATCTTCGCAAACAAATTTGTGATATTTGACTTCGAAATTCTTGTGACAATGTTCGCAATACGCCACAATTTCATTGACTAAAACCTCTAACTCAATTTCATTATAATTTTGGTTATCAGCTATAAATGCATCAAATGCATTTTGAATTAAAACAGGTTGAACATTTGATAAAAGTCCAGCTGTAATTTGAACTTTTTCTATATCTTCTATCTTCGAATCATAGTGCTCGTTCAACGTATCAAATATGTCTTTGACAATACTTAATTCGTGCATAATTTTTAATTTTTGTGAATAGATTACCTCTTTCTAAACAAAATGAATGCTTAGAAAATAGTTATGTATAAGAAAGTTTTATGTTTATCAGATAAATGGTAAACCGTAGATATAATGCCTCAAAAGGCAAATTTTATTGGTTGAAGTAGAAAATAAATCAGAAAAAACACGAACACAAATCTGTTGATTAAAATTAAATTTAACATCTGCGTTGATAAATTCATCAAAAGAAAAATCATTGATTTTTAAATCTTCTACAGTAAATGTAAATCCCTCAATAGTGCTAGTTGTATTATCACATTTTATTGTCTCTTTTTCTACTTTTTGATGCGCAGAAGATTGATTTGTTTTGTTAGAAAAGCTAAACAGAACAATCAAAAAAAGGACAGAAAATATGTGAAAAATTGTTTTCATTTACGGTTGTAAAGGTACCACTTGCTACACCAAAACGATTATATAAAATAGCGTATAAATGTTCAAAAACGTTACAAATCAATAAAAATTATTTCGTCTATAAAAACAACAATCAAATCGTTTATTAATATATTTTTATTGTTTTACAATAAATTTATTTTGCAATTCAAAATATTTCTATTTAATTTGAAAAATAAATTATTACTAAATATGGAAACTAAATCTAAATTTTATTTAAAATTATTCAAATGAAACAAGAAAACGATTTAACAATATAAATATGGCAATTATTATCAATTTAGATGTCATGATGGCAAAACGTAAAATGTCTTTGAATGATTTGAGTGAAAAAGTTGGTATTACATTATCTAACTTATCTATTCTAAAAAATGGAAAAGCAAAGGCTATTCGTTTCGAAACTTTGAATGCAATTTGCAAAGCTTTAGGTTGTAAACCAGGTGATATTATTGACTATACGGAAGATTAAAACAAAAACCAAAAATTCTAAATTATTAAAAGAAAATACTATATTTGTTGACAACCAAAAGGTTTTAACTTAATTTTCCTTGGTGATAAAGATTTTCAACTATTTTGAATTGAATAGACAAAATCTTGTTTTACGGTTTATCTTCTTCCGACTATAACCGTTTTTTTGAGGAATAAAATTTAATAAAAAATTAGCAATCAATACACCTTTTCTACCCAAATAATCGGATAGAATTTTGTAAATTTGTAACCAATACATTAGAAAATTTAATGGAATATAATACACTTCGTTCGCAATTGATTATTCCAGAATATGGTCGTCATATTCAAGAAATGGTAAATCATTGTAAAACAATAACAGACGAAACAGAACGCAACGGATTTGCCGAAATTATAATTGAAGTAATGGGAGAATTAAATCCTCACTTGCGCGATGTACCAGATTTTCAACACAAACTTTGGGATCAACTTTTTATAATGGCAGAATTTGATTTGGATGTAAAATCTCCTTATCCAATTCCGACAAAAAAAGATACGGTAAATAGTAAACCAAATAAAGTAGACTATCCAAAAAGCATCTATAAATACAGATATTACGGAAATAATATTCGTAAAATGATTGATGTTGCTGTAACGTGGGCAGAAGGTGAAAAACGCGAAGGTTTGTACTTTGCGATTGCCAATCACATGAAAAAATGTTATTTACTTTGGAATAAAGATACAGTTGACGATCAAGTTATTTTTAATCATTTGTACGAATTATCTGATGGTAAAATTGATTTGAGAAAAGTTGATGATCATTTGGTTTCACCTGATCGTTTGAATTCGAATAATAATCATTCAAACAACAATCAAAACAATAGAAGTTACCAAAACAATAATCGTAATCATCAAAATAACAACAATCGAAATAATAACCAAAATTCGAATAATCGTCAAAACAACAATAACCGAAATAATCAAAATAACAACAATCGAAACCAAAACGTTCGAAACAATAAAGGTTAAATCAAAACTATTTAATACAACTAAATGGCTACATTTCAAATAAAGGGAGGGAAACCTTTGAAAGGAGAAATTACTCCGCAAGGTGCTAAAAATGAAGTACTACAAATTTTATGTGCGGTTTTATTAACCAATGAACAAGTTCGTGTTAAAAATATTCCAGATATCCGAGATGTCAATCGTTTGATTGAAATTTTGGGTGATTTAGGCGTAAAAACACAAAAAAATGGAAAAGGAGATTTCACTTTTCAAGCTGACGAATTACGATTAGATTATTTAAAAGGAAAACAATTTCGCAAAGATGGTGCTGCCTTACGTGGATCGATCATGTTAATGGGACCACTTTTAGCTCGTTTCGGAGAAGCTTTTATGCCAAAACCAGGAGGAGATAAAATTGGACGTCGTCGTTTAGATACGCACTTCGAAGGTTTCTTTGCTTTAGGAGCAAAATATCGTTTCAATCCTGACGAAGATTTCTACGGTGTAGAAGTGGACGAAAAAGGATTACAAGGTTCTTATATGTTATTAGAAGAAGCTTCTGTAACTGGAACTGCAAATATTATTATGGCTGCAGTTTTAGCGAAAGGAACAACAACCATTTACAACGCTGCATGTGAGCCTTACATTCAACAATTATGTAAAATGTTGAACAGAATGGGTGCTAAAATTTCTGGAATTTCTTCGAATCTTTTAACGATTGAAGGAGTTGAGAAATTAGGCGGAACTGAACATACATGTTTACCAGATATGATCGAAATTGGATCTTGGATTGGTTTAGCAGCAATGACAAAATCTGAATTAACAATCAAAAATGTTTCCTGGGAAAATTTAGGTGTTATTCCAGATGTTTTCAGAAAATTAGGAATCAAATTAGAACGTCGCGATGACGATATTTATATTCCAGCTCAAGAACATTACGAAATCGAGCGTTTTATTGACGGTTCTATTTTAACTATTTCTGATGCGCCATGGCCAGGATTTACGCCAGATTTATTGTCAATTATTTTGGTAATTGCAACACAGGCAAAAGGAAGTGTTTTGATTCACCAAAAAATGTTCGAATCTCGTTTATTCTTCGTGGATAAATTAATTGATATGGGTGCCCAAATTATTTTATGTGATCCGCACCGTGCAACAGTAATTGGTCTTAATCACGAAACGCCATTGAAAGGAGCCGAATTAACTTCGCCAGATATTCGTGCCGGTATGTCTTTATTAATTGCTGCACTTTCTGCGAAAGGAAAAACTGTTATTCATAATATCGATCAAATTGACCGTGGTTACGAAGATATCGATGTACGTTTACGTGCTATTGGAGCTGATATAATTAGAGCTTAAAAAATAAAAAATGCAATCTATTATTGAGTTTATCACCAATTTTGTTCAACGCCCAGACAAGGTATTAATGGACATTATCAATAATTACGGTTATTGGATATATGTTATTTTATTCCTGATAATTTTCGCCGAAACTGGTTTAATTATCATGTCATTTTTAATGCCTTTTTTACCTGGAGATGCACTAATCTTTTCGATTGGAATGATTGCGGCAAGCGATGATCAAAACCATTTGCATATCGAATATATTATTCCATTACTGATGGTTGCAGCAATTCTTGGTGATAACGTAAATTATTATGTTGGACGCAAATTTGGGGGTTGGATTTTAGGACGAAAAGACTCGTGGTTTCTTAAAAAGAAACATATCGAAAAAGCAACAGAATTTTTTAACGAAAATGGTAAAAAAGCAATTATTATTGCTCGTTTTATGCCTGTAGTTCGTACTATAATTCCATTTATTTGTGGTGTTACAAACCTTAATTATCGCACATTTATTACCTATAGTTTTATAGGCGCGGTGCTTTGGGTTGGCGTTATTTCGCTTTTGGGACACACATTAGGTCAGTTTGACATTGTAAAAAATAATTTAGAGAAATTCATTTTCGGAATTATATTATTGGCGAATATGCCGTTGATTATCCGAATCGTGAAAGCTCAATTCAATAAAAATAAAACAGAAGAATGAGACAATTTGGATTAATCGGAAGAAATATTTCTTATTCATTTTCTAAATCTTATTTTGCTGAAAAATTTAAAAACGAGAACATTGTAGACGCTGTCTACAATGTTTTTGATTTACAGCAAATCGATGAAGTAGAAAAAGTATTCGAAACCGAAGGTTTAGTGGGCTTTAATGTCACAATTCCTTACAAACAAGAAATCATTCCATTTTTGGACGAATTATCGCCAGAAGCCAAAGCAATTGGTGCGGTAAATACTGTTTTGATACAAGATGGAAAACGAATCGGGTATAATACAGATTGTTACGGCTTTCATCATTCGATAGAACCTCTTTTAGAACCTCATCACAAAAAAGCGTTGATTTTAGGAAATGGAGGCGCTGCAAAAGCGGTTTTTTATATTCTTGATTTATTGAAAATTGACTATAAAATTGTTTCGAGAACAAAAGCTGAAAATCATTATTCTTATGATGAATTGAATGAAGAAATCATTCATAATCATCAAATTATTGTAAATTGTTCACCAGTTGGTACTTTTCCAACTATTGAAAACGCCCCACTTCTACCCTATCAATATATTAACGAAAATCATTTATTGTACGACTTAATTTACAATCCACCGTTAACTAAATTTTTAGAAAATGGTCAACAAAACGGAGCCAAAATTAAAAATGGTCACGAAATGTTAGTTCTACAAGCCGAAAAAGCTTGGAAAATTTGGAATAATCGTATAAAATAGACTTGATATTGTCCTCAAATTTTATTAGATTTGAGAAACAAAACTTATTTTCTTATGAATACTGAAATGGATAACCTGCAAAATGCAGACGGAGAACAATTACCTAAACCTGCAACTACAAACCACTCTAATACGGAATCTTATAAAACGGAAGAGTTAACGAACCAAGAAAAAATAAGCGATATTTCGTTCAAAGATTACGAAACATTTAGTTTTGATGTTTTGATTAACGAAGCAAAAAATCTATTGAGCAAATACGATGTTCAGGAGATTCGCGAGCATTTTAATCAAATTCGTGATGCATTCAAAGCTAAATTAGAAGAAGATGAAGCCGCAAAAAAAGAAGCTTTCTTAAGTGAAGGTGGTGACGAATTAGATTTTAAATACGAAACATCTTTTAGAGCAAAATTTAACGCTGTTTACAACGATTTCAAAAATCAATTAGCAGTTTTTCATAAAGAAAATGAAAAAAAGGAATCTGATAATTTAAAAGAACGTTTAGAAATTATTGACGAATTAAAAGCCTTGTATCAAGAACCAAGTGATTCTTCGGCGGCAATGTTCAAGAAATTTCGTGAGTTAAAAACTCGTTGGCACAATGCAGGAAGAATTCCGAGCAAAAATGCTGAAAATGTATTCAAAAATTATTTTTTCCATTTAGATAATTTCTACACGTATTTGGATATGAATAAGGAATTGCAAACATTAGATTATGCACATAATCTTGAAGTTCGTCAATCGATTATCAAACGTGCAGAAGAATTAATTGGAGAGCAAAACGTGCAAAAAGCCTTGAATGAATTGCAATATTTGCATCGTTTATGGAAAGAAGAAGCCGTTCCTGTACAAGAAGATTTGCGTGAACCAACGTGGCAAAAATTTAAAGAATTAACAAATAAAATTCATGACCGTAAAGGTGAATTGAATGAAAAAATAAAACAAGAGCAAAAAGATAATTTAGAGAAGAAGAATCAAATTATTACTCGTATCAAAGAAATTTCTGAGCAAGCAACAACAAAATCGCATGGCGATTGGCAAAAAGCTATTTCTGAAATAAACTCTTTGCGTGAGAACTTTATCACAATTGGACGTGTTCCAAAAGATAAAAATTCTGCAACTTGGGAAGCTTTCAAAGAAGTGACAAGACAATTTAATCACATCAAAAATGATTTCTATAAAAATCTAAAATCAGAGCAACAATTGAATCTTGAAAAGAAATTAGCTTTGTTGGAAATCGCAAAACAACATACAGATAGCACAGATTGGAATGCTTCTGTACAAGTGATTAAAAAAATCCAAAATGATTGGAAAAAAATTGGACATGTTCCGAGAAAAAATTCAGACAAAATCTGGAAAGAATTCAAAGATACATGTAATCAATTCTTTGATCGTTACAAAAAACGTCACGAACAAGCGAATCAAAAATTGGAACTAAATTTCGAAAAGAAACAAGCTTTCTTAAACGATTTCAAAAATCAAACGATTTCTGAAGACAAAGATGAGGCGTTGAAACAATTAGAAGAAATTCAACATAATTGGACAAATTTAGGAAAAGTTCCATCAGAAAAAATTTCAATCAATCAAGAATTTACAGATGTTTACCACAAAAAATTAGATGCTTTAAATCTTTCTAAAAATGAATTGAGCGATTATAAGTTGAAATCATTTGTCAATAAAGTAAAATCTGGAAATAATGGAAATTTATTGGATGATGAGATTAGAAAAACACGTAAAATAATTGAGGATTTAGAAAAAGAGATTAATCAATTGGATAATAATGTACATTTCTTTTCGAATGCAAATGAGAACAATCCTTTTTTAAAAGATGTTTACAAGCAAATTGACGATAAACGTAAAAAATTAATTGAAGCAGAAATCAAACTGAAAACATTATTCAATATTGATTTTAATGCATAATTTTTGGGCATGACACAACAATCTATCGATGAGCAATATATGGCTCGTTGTATACAAATTGCAACAAACGGGTTAGGAACAACATATCCTAATCCGTTTGTTGGTTCTATTATTGTACATAACAACAAAATTATAGGCGAAGGTTTTACGTCAGAATATGGCGGACCGCACGCCGAAGTGAACGCTATTAATTCGGTTAAAAATCAAGAATTATTAAAAGAATCTACGTTATATGTTACGTTAGAGCCTTGTTCGCATCACGGAAAAACGCCTCCTTGTGCGGATTTGATTATAGAAAAAGAAATTCCAAAAGTCATAATTGGAACTTTAGATCCTTTTGCGAAAGTAAATGGGCAAGGTTATTTACGTTTGTTGAAAAATGGTGTTGATGTAACGCTTGGTGTTTTGGAAAAAGAATGTATCAAACTCAATAAGCGTTTTATAACATTTCATCAGAAAAAACGTCCATATATTATCTTAAAATGGGCGCAAACAGAAGACGGATACATGGGGCGTGATGATGTACAATTGTGGATTACAAACCAATATACAAAACAGTTAGTACATAAATGGCGAACGGAAGAACAAGCTATTTTGGTTGGAAAAAACACCGCTTTGATTGATAATCCACAACTTAACACACGATTATGGAAAGGAAATAATCCGTTGAGAATTGCGATTGACAAAAACTTAGCGATTCCGAGAAGTTTCCATTTGTTTGATCAAACACAACCTACTGTAATTTTCAATTCGATTGAAAATTGTTCTGAAGAAAATTTAGAACTTGTTCAATTAGATTTTACGCAAAAAATATTGCCACAAGTGATGGATTATTTATACGAAAACAATGTTCAATCCTTAATTATTGAAGGTGGAAGTGATACCATACAACATTTTATTGATGCTGATTTGTGGGATGAAGCACGAATTTTGAGTTCGGATACCATTTGGAATGAAGGAATTTTAGCTCCTCGACTGAAAGGAACTCGAACTGAAAAGCATCGCTTTTTGAATGATGAATTAAATATTTTCGAAAATAGATTAGATATACAAGAACCTTAGAAATGAGGTTCTTTTTTATTTATGATTTATTTGAATTTATTAAAATTTTCGTTTAATAATTATTTCAGAAAATTTATTCTTCTCAAATTCTATGTTATTTATTGATTCAACAAGAAAACTCATTTTATAAAATTTATTTTGTAGCTTAAATATTAATTTCCCACCAATATTATCAATTTTATAATTAAAAATATTTTGTTTTTTTGTTACATAGCAAAATGATGGTTCATTACAATTTTGGCAATCAATTAAATTTGCTTTATTATTTTTCAAAAATCTAAATTCTATTGTACGACAAAATTGAAATTTAGATTTTCCAATTGAACTATTATAAATCTTCAGATTTTCAGTTTTGTAAAACATACTATCTTGATTATCTGTAATAATTCTATAATTATAATCTTTCATTGAATTATTAATGATCCTTTTAAATTCCTTCTTTGAAATACTCTGGCAAAAAAGAATACTCGAACACATTAGTATGAATAAAAATAAATAAGCTTTCATTTATATTAAATTTTTTCACCATTCATAAATATAAAACCTTTTTTCTTTAAAAGTACTATTTAAACTATCTTTGCGCTACTTTTCAATACAACATGACGGACAATTATCGTACAATCGAGAAAGCGGTGGAAGATGTAATTTTCAAAGAATTGGGTAGTAAGTTTATTAATTTTGCTTATCCAGTTGAGAATGAAGATGACATCAAAATTTATTTGGATCAATTACACGAAATTCATCCCGATGCAAATCATCATTGTTACGCGTACGCTCTTGGAATAGATGGTAAAAATCATCGTGCAAATGATGACGGAGAGCCAAGTGGTTCGGCTGGTTTACCAATTTATAATCAAATTTTATCAAGCGAAATCACCAATGTTTTAATTGTTTCTGTACGTTATTTTGGCGGAACAAAATTAGGTATTCCTGGTTTGGTAAAAGCCTATAAATATGCGGCACAAGTTGTGTTAGAAGAAGCAAATATTGTAGAAAAATTTGTTTCAAAACGTGTGAAAATGGTTTTTAACTATGATCAACAAGGAATTGTAGAGCGCAATGTCGATCGTATTTCTGGTGATATTAAAGACAAACATTTTTCTGATAAATGCATGTTTACAATTTCGGTAAGAGAAAGTAAATTGGAAGAATTTATTCGCATGTTTGACGAGTATTATCAAATGGAAATTAAAATTATTGACTGATGCTAAACAGCTTAACTTCTTTACGTTTTTTCTTTGCTTTTGTTGTTTTTTTAAGCCATTTAACGTTTGTAAAAACCGATTTAGCTTGGTATAATTATCTAAAAAATAACGTCTTTTTCGAAGGTTATCTTGGTGTTGGTTTTTTCTTTATTTTGAGCGGATTTGTTTTGGCGCTCAATTACGAAAAGAAAGTCATCGACAATCCAAATTTTGATAAAAAGAAGTTTTATATCGCGCGAATTGCTCGTATTTATCCGCTTCATGTCCTAACCTTTTGTGTTATGTTGCCGTTTATTATCATCAATGTTTGGCAAGGTTATTTTCATTGGGATATTGCAGGTGCAAACTTATTTTTATTACAATCTTACATTCCGGTAAAAGACTTTTATTTCTCTATTAATAACGTTTCGTGGAGTATTTCGACCGAATTATTTTTCTATTTAATGTTTCCTTTTTATGTGATTTGGTTACATAAATTTCCGAAACTGAAATATATTTTATTACTAATTATTCCGATTATCATTTTTGCAGAACCTTATTTCAGAACAAATATGAAGTTGGAAAAAGCAATTTTTTACATCAATCCAATTGTTCGCAGTTTCGATTTTATTTTAGGAATTATTACCTGTCAAATCTATAAAAAGATAAAAGATACGCCTATCAGTTTTTCAAAAGGAACTTTAATAGAAATCGCTGCAATTACAGTTTTGGCAATCTTTTTTTACTTCCACAATGATATTGCGAGAGCTTTTCGTTACGTAATTTATTATTGGATTCCGATGGTTGGAATTGTTCTAATTTTTGCATTACAAAAAGGTTTATTTTCGAGAATACTTCAACACAAAATTCTGGTTTATTTAGGTGAAATCAGTTTTGCGTTTTACATGATTCATATGATTGTGATAAAATATGGAAATCAATATTTACCTAAAATCAATGATTTTCATAAAATTGGAATTTATTTTGTTATTGCTTTAATTTTAAGTGCATTAACGTTTGAATATTTTGAGAAACCCGTTGCCAAGTGGATCAAAAATAAAGTAAAATAATATTTATTCAAACCCCTAGTGCATTTAGGTAATATTAATTTTTAAGTTGTTAATATTCCTATTTTGGTTTGTGTTTATTGTTTTAAGAATTGTGAGCTTTAGTATTTTTGATAGTATCCTAGTTTTAAACCTTAAAAAGCTTTTAGCCTAATTACGTCTAATCATGTACTTATCGCATAGTTGATAGAATAACGTTTCTATCCTTTTTCTGTATTTACCTATTTCAAAAGGTTGATCATTAAAGTTTTTTTGATTTGTTCTCATAGGAACTTCCAGCTTTATATTGCGCGATATAAACAAATCGAATTGGTATTGTACGTATAAATTTTCTTTATCACCCAAGAGTGTACAATTTTTAAATTCATGTTTTTATATCTTTCAGATTATGAATGTCAAGCACTGATACTGTACTAATATTAAGACTTTGTAAATCAATACTTAAATAACAAAACAGCATGAAGTTTATACCCATAATAATGTATTTTCTGTGAAGCACAATTATCTTTATTTGGAAATGCATAATCGGCTTCTCTACATATTTTACTAAGTGAGCTTCTTGATAATTTGCAAACATATAAAGGCATGCTATCCACAATAAAATACTTTTCAGAACCATTCAAGTTTTCAAATAACAGTTTTCGTATAAGTTCCATATGTATAAATAATCTTCTTTTTCTTCAATTATAAACACTACCTTCTATAAATGACTTAATATCAGAAGATCGTATTCTAAAAAGTTGATATTCACTATCAATACTCATGTTTCTGAATTCAGATTTAAGGCAACTATTTTCAAGTCAGATAATCTGGACCTTCGTATCTGAAATAATAAATTCTCACTTTCAAGACCTAAACCCTTTTATACTTATAAATTTTTCCGTAATTTGCTATAAAGTTGTGCATTAAATTGTTTGTGCAATCACTACAAATTAATGATTTTTAGCTTTTTGTATAACTTTTATATACAATCTAATACAAATACACTACGGGTTAATTGATTGACTAGTCATAAAAATAGATTGACAGTTATTAAACAATATTTATATCCGAAGAGATTTTATTTCTTCGGATTTTTTTTGTCTCATTTCCGGGGTCTGCATATTAAGACTTATATGAAGTCTTGTATTATTATAAAGATACACAATTTGTTACACCATTTTAGTTAATTCAGTAATATCTTTTGCTTTTCGATCAAAAACTCTTGTTTTAATATTCCATTAATTCTTTCAGCCAAAGCATGTTGATAACAATCATAGCCCTCAGTCATCGATGGTATCATCTGATTTTGTTTTAAAATCGCTTGATAATATTCCGAGCAATATTGCAATCCTCTATCCGAATGATGGATTACTTTCTACTTACTCACTCTGTTTTTAATAGCCATCTTCAGGGCTAAAGATACATTTTCTGCACTCATATTTTCACTTACAGAATAACCAATTATTTTTCGACTATTCGCATCTGGAACTAAAGAATAATAACAAACAGTTTGCTTCGTTTTTACATATGTTATATCACTCATAAAAACCTGTTCTGTTTTATTAACCTCTATTTCTTTGTATAAATTAGGATGTTTCCTTAACCAATGGTTAGAGAATGTAGTTCTTGTATAATGTTTTTTAGATTTTATGAGTAAATTTTCTCTTCTCAGATAACAAAATAAAGCATCTCGACCCATCTTTATGTTAAGTTCTTTTAGCTGTTCATTCAAGATATCATGAAGCTTTCGAGTTCCTAATCGTGGTAATTTCATCCGAACTTCCAAAACTAATCATTTAACCTGTAAAAGCTCTGATTCTCGAATAGTATGACGTTTTAGTGCCGCATAGAAACTTTGGCGACTTAACCCAAGCAATCGACAAGAGCAGAAAACATTTATTTTTTTTTGGCTCTTGAGGAGTGTTAGATATTGAACTTTTTTGTGATTAGAGTACCAAGTTGTTCATCGGCTATATCCATCATGGGGTTGAGAATTTTGACTCTTAGCTTTTCATCGGCTAATTCTCGTTATAACCGTTTGATCTTTTGCGCTGGTGTTTGTTCTTGTTTCTACATCGTATGTATAATTGTTAGGTTCCAATCTAACTTACCACATTTTCTGAGGCAAACCAAAACTTTACTCCTTCTTTGTATTTTAATTCCCTAGCATTTTTGTGCTTGTTTATACGAAAATCGACTTTTTCTACTTGAGATACAACGGCTAATTTAAAGCCTAAAGTATAATCCCGTTGTGTTCGATGTTTCTTTCTAAATCCGATGTTTCATAATAAGTTGATTTTAGTGTCAACTTATCTTAGGAAGGGACAATTAAAAACGAAAAAGCTGTCTTACGACAGCCTTTTCGTTTTTAATCACTTTATATTTTAAACAGTATGATATTTAAAACTTTGTTCGTTTTTAATTGTTTTTACTGATTCGTAAATCAACTCGATGACATTTTTTACATCAGCTTGATGAACCATTTCTACAGTTGTGTGCATATAACGCAAAGGCAACGAAATTAAAGCTGAAGGTACACCACCATTACTATATGCAAAAGCGTCTGTATCCGTTCCTGTTACACGAGAACTTGCAGCACGCTGAAAAGGAATATTGTTTTTCTCAGCTGCATCAATAATTAATTCGCGTACATTATTTTGCACAGCAGGCGCATAATAAACAACTGGGCCATCACCACATTTTTGCTCACCTTCTTTCGATTTTGTAATCATTGGTGTCGTTGTATCGTGTGTAACATCAGTAATAATTGCAACATTTGGTTTGATTGTTTGCGTAATCATTTCCGCACCACGCAATCCAACTTCTTCCTGAACCGCATTTACAACGTATAAACCAAAATCTAATTGATCTTTATTTTCTGCCAATTTACGCGCAACCTCAGCAATCATAAACCCTCCCATTCTATTGTCTATTGCACGACAAACAAAATAACGATCGTTCAATGTAAAAAATTCATCAGGATAAGTAATCACACAACCAACGTGAATTCCAAGTTCTAAAACTTCCTCTTTCGATGTACAACCTGTATCAATCCAAATTTTATCTGGAGTCGGCGCTTCGTCTTTTCCTGCTTGACGCAAATGAATAGCTGGCCAACCAAAAACACCTTTTACAATTCCTTTTTTGGTATGAATGTTAACCACTTTAGAAGGCGCAATCATATGATCTGATCCTCCGTTACGAATCACATAAATCAATCCGTCATCAGAAATATAATTCACAAACCAAGAAATCTCATCAGCATGGGCTTCAATCACAACTTTATACTTCGCTTCAGGATTTATTACACCATAAGCAGATCCATAATTATCTGTTTTTACCTCATCTACGTATGGTTCTATGTAATCCATCCAAACTTTTTGTCCTTCACTTTCAAAACCTGTAGGTGAAGCTGTATTTAAATATTTTGTCAAAAAATCCAAAGATTGTTGATCAAACAAATTATTTGTACTCATTTTAGTTTATTTATCTAACAAATGTACTAATTTTAGGAACAATTTTTGAACTAATTCTGATATGAAATTTTATATCTATCATATAACTTTACTACTTACTTTTGTTGGATTATCTAATGTTAATGCTCAAATTTTTGGGTTAGATTTAGGTGGAAAAAATCCTGCACAAGAAATTAAAAATGATTCAATTAATTTAGATGAATTTGCATTTAATCCTTTAGACACAATACATCTTAATGAAATGAATAGCTATTCGGTTCATTTAAAAACTGATTTAGAAAAAAAATATTATTTATGGCTAAGAAAACGCGTTCGCGATGTTTGGCCGTATGTAAGAACTGCTGTTAGAGAATATAATTATGTATCGGATACGATTCAAACAATGGATAAAAGACGAGATAAAAAACGTTTTATTAAATCTCGTCAAAAGGATTTGGCTGATCAATTTGAGAATCAATTAAAAAATATGTCAAGTTCTCGTGGACAAATTCTTACTAAATTAATCTATAAAGAAACAGATAAAACAACATACGATATTATAAAAGAATTACGTGGCGGATTGAATGCTTTTCTTTATCAAGCAGCAAGTGGCGCGTTTAATATTGATCTGAAACAAGCTTATGATCCGAAGCGAACACGAGAAGATTTGTATATTGCGGTTATTCTTCAACGAGATTTTGCAGACGGAACGTTAAAACCTGTCGACGAAGATTAATTTATCTTTCATACTACCAATTATAATAATATTCTGATTTTTTATTATATTTGATTTAATAAAGGAAAAAACGTGGGAAACAATATAAAAAGAATTGGTGTATTAACCTCTGGAGGTGATGCGCCTGGAATGAATGCGGCCTTACGTGCCGTTGTAAGAGCATGTAAGTACTACGATATCAAATCAGTAGGAATCCGTCAAGGTTATGAAGGTTTGATTAACAATGATATGATTGAACTTGGACCTCGTTCAGTGAAAAATATTATCAATCAAGGTGGTACAATTCTTAAAACTGCTCGTTCTTTAGAATTCAAAACTACAGAAGGTCGTCAAAAAGCATATAATCATCTAAAACAAAATAACATTGATGCTTTAGTTGTAATTGGTGGAGATGGTTCTTTTACAGGAGCAAATATATTTCATCAAGAGTTTGGTGTTCCATTTATTGGAATTCCAGGAACAATTGACAATGATATTTTCGGAACCGATTTTACAATTGGATACGATACAGCTTTGAATACTGTAATTGATGCAATTGATAAATTAAGAGATACTGCTACATCACATGATCGTGTATTTTTTGTGGAAGTAATGGGACGCGATGCAGGTTTTATTGCTTTAAATAGTGGAATTGCTTCGGGTGCACAAGATATTTTGATTCCAGAACAACGTGATAGCGTCGAAGAATTATGTTCTTCTTTAGAACGTTCAGAAAAATCTGGAAAAAAATCAAGCATCGTTGTAGTTGCAGAGGGTGAAAAATTAGGTGGAGTTTTTGAATTAGCAAAACAAGTTCAAAATAGTCATCCAGAATATGATATTCGTGTCACAGTTTTAGGACACATACAGCGTGGTGGTTCTCCATCTTGTCACGATCGTGTTTTAGCAAGTCGTTTAGGAATTGCTGCTGTTGAAGGTTTACTGGAAGGTAAAACAAATCTTATGGCTGGTATTCGCTCTAATAAAGTTGTATTTACAGCGATAGATGAAGCCATCAAAAAACACAATGAGATTGATGAAGAGTTAATCAAAGTAGCTAATATTTTAGCGATTTAAACATTTAATATAAAGGGAAATTATATATACTATGTCAAAAATTAAAATTGGAATCAACGGATTCGGAAGAATTGGTAGCCTTGTTTTCGGGGTTGCTATTGAGAGAAACGATATTGAAATCGTAGGTATTAACGATTTAGTAGACGTTGATTATTTAGCTTATATGCTAAAGTATGATTCAGTTCACGGAAAATTTAACGGAGAAGTTAAAGTAGAAAACGGAAACTTAATTGTTAATGGACAAACAATTCGCGTTACAGCTGAAAGAGACCCAGCGAACTTGAAATGGGACGAAGTTGGAGCTGATATCGTAATCGAAGCAACAGGTTTATTCTTAACAAAAGAAACTGCAGGAAAACACATTGAAGCTGGAGCAAAAAAAGTTGTTTTAACAGGTCCTTCTAAAGATGATACCCCTATGTTTGTAATGGGTGTTAACCACGAATCTGTAACAGCAGAAGACACTATCGTTTCTAATGCTTCTTGTACAACAAACTGTTTAGCACCATTAGCAAAAGTAATTCACGAAAATTTCGGAATTGTGGAAGCTTTAATGACAACAGTTCACGCAACTACTGCAACTCAAAAAACAGTTGACGGACCATCAATGAAAGATTGGAGAGGAGGACGTAGTGCAATGGTAAACATCATTCCTTCATCTACTGGAGCTGCGAAAGCAGTTGGAAAAGTAATTCCAGAATTGAATGGTAAATTAACAGGAATGTCTTTCCGTGTACCAACAGTTGACGTTTCTGTAGTTGATTTAACAGTTAAATTAGCAAAAGAAACAAACTACGACGAAATCAAAAAAGTAATGCGCGAAGCTGCTGAAGGAGATTTGAAAGGAATTGTAGGATACACAGAAGATGCTGTTGTTTCTCAAGATTTCGTAGGTGATACAAGAACATCTATTTTCGATGCAGAAGCTGGTATCATGCTAAACCCTACTTTCGTTAAATTAGTTGCTTGGTATGATAACGAAATTGGTTACTCAAACAAAGTAGTTGATTTAGTTCAACACATCGCAAAGATTTAATCCTAGATTAAAAAATAGTTTATTTTATAAGTCTTCTCAAATTGAGAAGACTTTTTTACAATAAATTAATATTGTGGACTAATATTTGATTTTAATTTTTTAAACCACTTATATGAAAAAAGAATTACGAACTTTAGGTCCAAAAAAATCAACCATAGATAAAATTTTATCCTTTTCTAAATCTTTATCAAATGTTAAAATACAAAAAATGAGTTCTAAGAATGCAATTCATCTAAATTAATTCTATACAACTCTTATTTATAGTTTTATTAAATCCACAATAAAGTGAATACATTATTATACATAATAGCAAAAATTAACAATTATTTATTTTTTTAAGAAATTTTTAAAAAAAATTATGAATAATTATGTTAAAAAAATTGTAAGAAATTTTTGTTTACTTATATTTGAATAAACAAAAAAATACAGCCTATAGATTTAATTCTACTTTAAAAATTAACAATTGCTACTATGAACTATGAAGACGACTCTTTATTAATCCAAGATTATTTAAGAGGTAATGAAAATGCTTTAGAAACATTGATAGAGAAATACAAAGGAAGAATCTATAGTTTTATATACTCTAAAGTCTTAGATAAAGATGTCACTGAAGATATATTTCAGGACACTTTTATCAAAGTAATCCTTACATTAAAAAGTGGACGATATAACGAAGAAGGTAAATTTTTGCCTTGGGTTATGCGTATTGCTCACAATTTAACTATTGACTATTTTCGATCAAACAAAAGAATGCCAACGGTTAGCGAAACTGTTGGTTACAATGAAGAATATAATATTTTTGACTTTATTGGTATAAGTGATGAATGTTCTGAAACTAAAATCATTAAATCACAAATTGAAAATGATTTAAGAAATTTAGTCACTCAGTTACCAGAAGATCAAAGAGAAGTATTAGAACTTAGAATATTTAAAGAATTAAGTTTTAAGGAAATTGCAGAAGAAACTGATGTTAGTATAAATACAGCATTAGGGAGAATGCGATACGCTATTATCAATCTTAGAAAAGTGATTTATAATAATAACATTATTTTAACAGTTGATTAAAAAATAAACTTATCTTATTAGCGTTTTNNTTTACTATAATCAAAATATTATCTTTTTCAAAGGCAATTAAGTTTATTAAATCAACGATATTACATGAGGATTATATCATTAATTTAAATTAATTTATTTTAATAAAGATTAGAAAAGCCTGAAATTTTATAAATTTTAGGCTTTTTATATATCTATAATTTGAAACAAAAAAAGACTACTTAAATAAGTAGTCTTTAATATTTATAGAAAATTTTTCTTTTTATTTTGCAACAAATGTTGACGCAATATTCAGTTCATCCATTTGTGTTTGATCAATTGGAGAAGGTGCATCAATCATGACATCGCGACCCGAATTATTTTTAGGGAATGCGATGTAATCACGAATTGTTTCTGAACCATCTAAAATCGATACAAAACGATCAAAACCGAATGCTAAACCTCCATGAGGTGGCGCACCATATTTGAAAGCGTTCATTAAGAAACCAAATTGCGCTTCTGCTTGATCTGGCGTAAATCCTAATAATTCGAACATTCTTGCTTGAACTTCTTTATCGAAAATACGAATAGAACCTCCACCGATTTCATTCCCATTTAAAACTAAATCATATGCATTTGCACGAACTTCACCTGGATTAGTCGCAATTAATTCCATATCCTCTGGTTTTGGAGAAGTAAATGGATGGTGCATCGCGTGATATCTTTCAGATTCTTCGTCCCATTCTAATAAAGGAAAATCTACAACCCATAATGGAGCAAAAACTTCTGGATTACGTAATCCTAAACGCTCTGCGATTTCCATACGTAAAGCCGATAATTGCGCACGAACTTTGTTTGTATTACCAGACATCACCAACATTAAATCTCCTGGTTTTGCGTTCATACGCTCTGCCCAAGCTGCTAAATCTTCTTGCGAATAAAATTTATCTACAGAAGATTTAAATGTTCCATCTTCATTATAACGCGCCCAAACAAGACCAGTTGCCCCAATTTGTGGACGTTGAACCCATTCGATTAATTTATCAATATCTTTACGTGTGTAAGCATTACAACCTTCCGCAGCAATACCAACAATTAATTCTTGTTCATCAAAGATTTTGAAATCTTTTCCTTTAGCTAAGTCTGTGATTTCACCGAATTCCATTCCAAAACGAATATCTGGTTTATCATTTCCATAACGACGCATTGCTTCTGCAAATGTCATACGTGGGAATTGTTCAAATTCTAATCCTTTGAAAGTATGTAATAAATGTTTTGCTAAACCTTCGAAAACATTCATGATATCTTCTTGTTCAACAAACGACATTTCACAGTCAATTTGTGTAAACTCTGGTTGACGGTCTGCACGTAAATCTTCGTCACGGAAACATTTTACAATTTGGAAATAGCGGTCTAAACCTCCTACCATTAATAATTGTTTGAATGTTTGTGGCGATTGTGGTAACGCATAAAATTCACCTGGATTCATACGAGATGGAACCACGAAATCACGCGCACCTTCTGGCGTAGATTTAATTAAAACTGGAGTTTCAACCTCTACAAATTCTTGTGCATCTAAATATTTACGAACTTCCTGCGCAACTTTAGAACGGAAGATTAATTTTTCTTTTACTGGATTACGACGAATATCTAAATAACGATATTTCATACGGATATCTTCTCCACCATCTGTATTATCTTCGATTGTAAATGGAGGCAATGCAGATTCATTCAAAATTGTAATGTTTTCTGCTAAGATTTCAATATCCCCTGTTGGAATGTTTGGATTTTTTGAAGCTCTTTCGATTACAGTTCCTGTAACTTGAATTACGAACTCGCGTCCTAAATGACGAGCAGTTTCAAATAATTCTTTCGAAGAACGTTCTTCATCTAAGATGATTTGTGTGATTCCATAGCGATCACGTAAATCGATCCACATCATAAAACCTTTGTCACGTAACGTTGATACCCAACCGCTTAACGTAACTTTTTCATTAATGTTGGCTTGTGTTAATTCACCACAAGTATGAGTTCTAAACATTTGTCGTCAAATTTATTGAACAAAGGTAAAGTTTTGAGGTGAAATAAAGAAGTTATATAACTTATTTGATGAAATAATTTTAAGAAAAAAGCGATTCAAAATTGAATCGCTTTAACTATTATGAATTTTGATTTCTCAACTTACTATGTTTATAACCATAAGTGAAATAAATTGTTAAGCCAATTGCGATCCAAATCAAGAAAATCATCCAGTTTTTCAATCCTAATTGTGCCATCATATAAAAACAACACAACATTCCTGCTAACGGAATAATAGATGTTCTTTTGAAAAATGTTCTAACTACCATAAAAACATAAATCATTAAGAATAGAATCATTGGGATTTTGTGTTTGAAAACATCCCAACCTTTTTCCATCTTCTTATCTTCGTAAACTGGTAATTTGCTCAAAGTAGATTTGTATTGTTCTGGTGATAGTTGAGCCAAATAATCATCCAAAAATTCAATTTCAGATCCTGTTAATTCATTAATTGTTGTATAAGAATCTTTTAGCTCTTTTGGTGTTAACGAACTTACAAAATGTTCAACTGGCATAGGTTGCGGTTTATTCGTAAAGAAATCAATCGAATCATCTTTAAACGTTGTTGCGCATAAAAATACAATCACCGCAGTTACAATTGGCATAATGTATTTTGCATTGATAAAAGGCGTTTTAAAATTTCCTCTTTTCGCATTAGGATCGGCATCCATACGAAGTACAGCCACACAAACTAACACAAAAGCAAACAAAGTTCCGATAGAACAAGCGTCAACAACCAATTCTAAATCTGTAAATAAAATAGGAATACCTACTACAAATCCAGTAAAAATAGTTGCAAAAGAAGGCGTTTTAAATTTTGGGTGAATAGTAGAAAATTTCTTAGGCAATAAACCATCACGAGACATTGTCATCCAAATACGAGGTTGTCCAATTTGAAAAACAATAAATACACTCGCCATCGCTACTACAGCCGAAAAAGCAATAATTCCTGCCAACCATTTTAAATCTTGAATTTTATCAAAAACATACGCCAAAGGATCTCCAACATTCAATTCAGAATAATGAACCATTCCTGTAATTACCAACGCAATCAGCACATATAAAACAGTACAAATAATAATAGACGCAAAAATTCCACGAGGCAAATCTCGCTTCGGATCTTTACATTCTTCCGCAGTTGTACTAATCGCATCAAACCCAATATAAGCGTAAAAAACAGATGAAACTCCAGCCAAAACTCCACCTACTCCATTCGGAGCAAAAGGATTCCAGTTATCAGGATTCACATAAAAAGCACCAACCACAATTACTAAAAGTACCACAGCTAATTTTAACACAACCATTGCGTTACTTGCTTTTCTCGATTCATTAATTCCGCGATAAACCAAAGCTGTAATCAAAAAAGTAATGATTAATGCAGGAATATCCACCACTAAATTAAATCCTAAATATGGTGCATCTTTAAAAGCTAAATATTTTGGGATTTCTTGTGCATAAGGCGAATTCGCAATTCCTTCTAATGTTTTACCTTTCGCTAACTCATTCGAAACAAACTCAAAACCTTCTCTCGCCGTAAAATAATCCATTGTCATCCATTCTGGCAGATGTAATCCCATTCCGGAGAGCAAGGTGGTAAAATAATCACTCCACGAAATCGCGAGCACAATATTCCCTATCGCATATTCCATAATCAATGCCCAACCAATTACCCAAGCAAATAATTCTCCAAATGCAACATAGCTATAGGTATACGCACTACCCGAAACAGGCACTAACGAAGCAAATTCTGCATAAGCAAAAGCTGTAAAACCACAGGCAATTGCTGTAAATATAAATAGGAAGATAACTGCTGGACCACCTTCAAAACTTGCTCGACCAATGGTACTAAAAATACCAGCTCCAACAATTGCGGCGATACCAAAACCTGTTAAATCTCGAACACCTAAAGTTCTTTTCATTGTAGTCGTGTTCTTTGCAGATTCTGCTAAAATGGATTCGACAGATTTTTTTCTGAATAATTGTGACATAATTTATTTAAAAACGGGCAAATATAAAAAAGACAATCCCAAAAACGGATAGAATCCGTATAAATATTGGTTTTTTATTCAAATTTTCTTTTTTATTCTGCTTGGTTAGATTAATTTTAAATTTAATTCAAAAAATTAACATGAAACAATTTTTATTTGCAATTGCTTTAACTGCTACTTTAGTAAGTTGTGATTCTACAAAACCAATTTCTCAGGAGAAATATCAAAAGAGTCTTGTAAAATATACAGATAAAATTTCTGAAGCTGAATTGAAAAAACAGCTTTACATCATTGCTGCGCCTGATATGGAAGGTAGAAATGCTGGAAGTGAAGGCGAAATAAAAGCGGGGAATTATATTTCTAATTATTACAAAGAGTTAGGAATTAATGGACCAAATAATAATTATTTCCAAATTATTCCTGCAGGTACTTTTAGCCGTGTAAAAGGTCAAATGAGAAATGTAATGGGATTCATCAAAGGATCAGAAAAACCAGAAGAAATTGTGGTGATTTCTGCTCATTATGATCACGAAGGAATAAAAGACGGAAAATTATATGCTGGCGCTGATGATGACGGTTCTGGAACTGTTGCTGTGATGGAAATTGGTCGTATTTTCCGCGAAGCTGAGAAAAAAGGAATCCGTCCAAAACGTTCGGTTTTATTGTTACATGTTTCTGGTGAAGAAAAAGGTTTATTAGGTTCTAAATATTATTCGGAGCATCCAATTTTTCCTCTTGCAAACACGGTTGCGAATGTTAATATTGATATGATTGGGCGCGTAGATTATGAGCACAACGAAAAAACAAGAGACTTTGTTTATGTAATTGGTTCTGAAATGTTGTCTTCTGACTTACACAAAGCTGTTTTAGCTGCAAACAATGGTTTAGGAATTGATTTAGATATGCGTTACAATACGCCAGATGATCCAAATCGTTTTTATTATCGTTCGGATCACTACAACTTTGCAAAACATAATATTCCATCTGTTTTCTTTTTTAACGGAGTGCACGATGATTACCACAAACCAGGCGATACGCCAGATAAAATTGAATATGATTTATTGACGCGTCGTACAAAATTGGCTTTCAATACAATTTGGATTTTAGCAAACGCCGAAAATAGACCAGTTGTAGACAAAGAATCTCCAATGCCTTCGACAAGATAGTTATTGAGAATATAAAGCCAAAAAATCCCTTCAATTGAAGGGATTTTTTGGCTTTATTTAAAATTTAAAACTTCTTTCATAAAACTATATTGTTGCAATTCCGTAACTTTGAGGAACAATAAAAAAACAAACAATGAATAACGATATTCTTAATTTGGAACCAAAAGCAATCTGGAAAAACTTCTCAGCATTGAATTCAGTTCCAAGACCTTCTAAGAAAGAAGAAAAAGTACGTCAGTTCATCATCAAATTTGGTGAAGATTTAGGTTTACCTGTCGAAACAGATGAAGTAGGAAATGTTTTGATCAAAAAAGCTGCTTATCCAGGAATGGAAGACCGTAAAAAAGTGATCATGCAATCGCACTTGGATATGGTTTGTCAAAAAAATAACGATGTAACATTCGATTTTGAAACACAAGGAATTGAAATGTACATTGAAGATGATAAATTTGTTACAGCAAATGGAACAACTTTAGGTGCAGATAACGGAATTGGAGTTGCGACAATTATGTCTATTTTAGAATCGAAAGATATTCCTCATCCAGCTATTGAAGCATTTTTTACAATTGACGAAGAAACTGGAATGACTGGTGCTTTAGGTTTGAAAGCTGGATTCTTATCTGGGAAAATCTTGTTGAACTTAGATACCGAAGAAGATGATGAATTAGACATTGGTTGCGCTGGTGGTGTTGATGTAACGGCGACAAAAGCTTACACTACAGAAGCTACTAACGGAACTGCTTTTACCTTAACATTAAAAGGTTTGAACGGTGGACACTCTGGAATGCAAATTCACGAAGGTTTAGGAAATTCGAACAAATTAATTGCTCGTTTATTAAATGCTGCAACTGAATTTGGTTTACAAATCGCTCATATGGAAGGTGGAAGTTTACGTAACGCTATTCCTCGCGAGTCTTGGGCTAAAATTGTGATTCCTACAGATAAAGTTGACGCTTTCAAAGCTTCTTACGAAACTTTACGCGCTGAAATTATTGAAGAATATGAAACGAAAGAACCTAAAATGGTGATTACACTAGAACCAACTGATGCAACTGATGCAATGTCAGCACAAGATTCTAAAGTTTTTGTTCAAACAATTATGGCAGCTTTCAATGGTGTTTACAGAATGAGTCCAGATGTTGAAGGTTTAGTAGAAACGTCTAACAATGTGGCTCGCGTAGAAGTTATTGACGGAAATGCTCGTGTTTTATGTTTAACTCGTTCTTCTATAGAATCAGGTAAAGAAGCATTAGCACAAACATTAAAAGCTGGATTCGAATTAGGTGATTTTGAGGTTAAATTCTCAGGATCTTACCCTGGTTGGAAAGCAAATACTCATTCAGAAATTTTAGAATTGATGAAAGGAATTTATGTTTCAAAATTCGGAGAAGAACCAAAAGTTGTGGCATGTCACGCTGGTTTAGAATGTGGAATTATTGGAACAAATTATCCTGGTTTGGATATGATTTCTTTCGGTCCAAATATCTCTGGCGCTCACTCTCCTGACGAAAAAGTAGAAATTGCATCAGTTCAAAAATTCTGGGATTATTTATTAGATATTTTAAAAGATATTCCAAACGATGGTCCAGTTGATTACAGCTGTGCAAATTCAAAAAATATATAATTTAAGCTGAAAACTTAATCTAAAGACCACTTTTGCAAGTGGTCTTTTTTTTTTACATATTTTAATCTTAATTTTAGTTATTATTAATCATAATTAAATGTCATCAAATCGATATCCTCAACGCATTGTTTGCTTAACCGAAGAAGGAACCGAAATTCTGTATAATATTAACGAACAACATCGTTTAGTAGGAATTAGTGGATTTACATATCGTCCGCCACAAGCAAGAAAAGAAAAACCTAAAGTTTCAACTTTTTTAGATGCAAAATTTGAAGATATTATAAATTTGAAGCCAGATTTGGTTGTAGGATATTCGGATTTACAAGCTGAAATTGCTGCAGAATTAATCAGAAGAGGAATTAATGTTTTTATTTTTAATCACCGAACAGTTGATGAAATTTTAAATATGATTGTGCAATTTACTTCATTGATTGGTTGCCAAGATAAAGGATTAAAATTAGTTGAATCTTATGAAAAGAAACTCGAAGAAGTAAAACAACAAGCTGCTCTCCTTCCCTATCATCCAACAGTTTTTTTTGAAGAATGGGACGAACCAATTATTTCGGGAAGCGCTTGGGTAAATGATTTGATAGAAATTGCTGGAGGAAAATTAGCTTTTCCAGAACTCAAAAATAAAGCTTTGGCTAAAGATCGTATTTTGTTGGCTGAACAAGTGATTGAACGTAACCCTGAAATTATTATTGGTTCTTGGTGTGGTAAAATGTTCAAACCAGAAAAAGTAAAACAACGTATTGGTTTCGAAAATGTAAAAGCAGTTCAACAAAATCATTTATACGAAATAAAATCTGAATTGATTTTACAACCTGGTCCTGCTGCTTTAACCGATGGTTTGGATAAAATTGTGGAGATTATTACAAATTATAAATAAATATATGGATCCGGATTTTTTAATTTTGTATACTAAAGTAATTTTAGTCCTTCACTTCGTATTCGATATTTTATTATTAATTATTTCTATTGTTGCTCACGGAAAAAAAATAAGTTTTAGTAATTATCTAATTTTCATAACAATTTCTATATTACTATTATCAATAATAAGATTATCTATAAAAGAATATCTTGGTGTTTCAATTTATGAACTAAATATAGTAACAAATATTCTCGAAAAACTTTTATACATAGCATTCGGAGTTATCTTAATTCTTGGAGTTTATAAATTAAAAATCAATAAAGAAGAATAAAAAAATCCCGCTTTCAGCGGGATTTAAATTATTGTATAATATTGACTTCTCGAACCAATGTTACGCCATATTTGGTTTTCACATCTTCTATAATTCGTTCAGATAAATCATATATTTCACGTCCAGTTGCATTGCCATAATTCACCAAAACCAAAGCTTGTTTATCGTGAACTCCCGCATCTCCAAAACGTTTTCCTTTCCAACCTGCGTGTTCTATTAACCAACCAGCAGCTAATTTTACACCTAAATCAGTTTTGAAATGAGAAATTTCTGGATGAAGTTTTTCAATCTCAGCAAATTCTTCATTCGAAATCACAGGGTTTTTAAAGAAACTTCCCGAATTCCCTATTTGCGAAGGATCTGGTAATTTACTTTGACGAATTTTGATCACAGCTGCACTAATTTCTTGAATCGTTGGATCAAAAATTTGCTCCTTTTCCAATTCAGATTTTATTGCACCATAATCAACATGAAGTTTATGATTTTTCTTTGTCAGTTTAAACGTAACTGCCACCAAGACATATTGACCTCTCAATTCATTTTTAAAAACAGATTCGCGATAACCAAACTGACATTCTTCATTTGTAAAAGTACGTTCATCACCCGTTTCCAGAACTAATGTCTGAACTTCTTCGATATAATCTTTTACCTCTACGCCATACGCACCAATATTTTGCATCGGTGCAGTACCAACATTTCCAGGAATCAACGAAAGATTTTCTAATCCTCCGAAATCATTTTGCAACGTCCATTCAACAAAATTATGCCAATTCTCGCTTCCTTGCGCTTTTACATACACAAAATCATCATCTTCATTGATAATTTCGATTCCTTTCAAATTCAGTTTTAACACAATTCCAGGGAAATCGTCTACAAAAAGCATATTACTTCCTCCTCCTATAAATAAAATAGGTAAATCTTTTTGACGACGAAAAACCAAAACTTTTCGCAAATTTTGAATAGTTGCAACATCAGCAAAATATTTTGCTTTCGCTTCTATTCCAAATGTGTTATATAATTTTAATGAATAATTTTCGATGATTTCCATCTTCGTATTTTTCTTATGATCTAATTGTTCCTGGATATTGTTCTAAAGCTTCTTTCAAAATTTCGACAGAACGAACCAAATCTTCTTCTTTCAAAACATAAGCCAAACGAACTTCTTGAATTCCTGAATTTGGAGTTGAATAAAATCCTGCTCCTGGTGCCAACATTACTGTTTCTCCATTTGATGAGAAAGATTCTAATAACCAGATTGCAAATTTTTCTGCACTATCTACAGGTAATTGAATCATACAATAAAATGCTCCTTTTGGATTTGGACAAACAACACCTGGAATTTGTTGTAAACCTTTTACCAAAGTGTTGCGACGTTTTAAATATTCTGTACGACAATCTTCAAAATAAGTTCCTACGTTTCTGTGTGCTAATGTTGCAATGTACTGAGAAATTTCAACTGGACTTAAACGCGCTTGAGCATATAACATCGCAGCTTTTAAGAATTTCTCGTTACGTGTAATCAAAGCTCCAGAACGTGCTCCACATAAAGAAAAACGTTTCGATTCAGAATCAATTACAATTGCATTATCTTTCAATTCTGGGAAACTTAAAACAGATGTAAATTCTTCTTCTGTATATAAATATTCTGCATAAACTTCATCCGCAATTAAATATATATCATGCTCTAAAACCAAATCTTTCAATTGATTTAATTCTTCTTTCGAATATACATAACCTGTTGGATTCCCTGGATTACAAATTAAAATCGCACGTGTTTTATCTGTAATTTTTTTTGCAAACTCCTCAACAGATGGTAAAGCAAAATTATTTTCGATTGTAGATGGAACTGGAACAATATTTACATCGTTTTCACATGTAAATCCATTATAATTTGCATAAAAAGGTTCTGGAATAATAATTTCATCTCCTGGATTTGCAATAATTCCGAAAATAAATAATAAAGCTTCCGAACCTCCTAACGTTGCAATAAAATTTTCTGGCGTTAATTCGATTCCACGATTTGTAAAATAATCTGCCAAAGCCTGACGATATTCCAACGTTCCTTCTGAGTGTGTATAAGAAATAATGTTTGAAGGGAAATTTTTCAATCCTTCTAAAACAGCTTTTGGCGACTCAATATCGGGCTGTCCAATATTTAAGTGATAAACTTTTGTTCCTCTTTTTTTCGCTGCATCTGCGTATGGCACCAACTTTCTGATTGGAGAAGCTGGCATATTTTGTGATTTTTCAGATAATATTAACATTTATTGTAATTTTTTAAATTTGATTTGAATTCTTTGGTATTGTTTTTGTAATTTTAAAGTGTAAATATAAAAAACGTTTAATCTCAAAAAAAACTTTATTATGAGTAAATTAAATAATGCAACTAAATTATTAGCAGGTTTAGCAATCGGAACAGCAATCGGAGCAGTAGTAGGTTTATTATATGCGCCAGAATCAGGGAAAGACACTCGCAAAAAATTAAAAAAAGAAGCTGACAAATACAAAAAAGAGTTAGACAAATACGCGAATGATTTTTCTGATAAAGCGAAAAAAACAAAAAAAGAATTAGAAGCTAAATTAGACGAAGTAAAATCAAAATTAGCAGAACAAAAAGACGAGTTTGTAGCAAAAGCGAAAGAAGCTGGAAAAGATTTAAAATCTAAAGCAAACCAAACAAAAGAAGATTTAAAAGACGAATTTCAAGAAAACGTAGGAGTTTAATTTCTTCGAAATACAACATTCCTTAAAATTTATAATTAACTTTGTCTGAAATAAATCAATTTTATGTTTAATGAACTAAAAGTTTATATTAATAATAGAATAACTTTAGCTAAATACGATCTCGTAGATTCGCTGAGTAATATGTTGGCGAGCGGTATTTATGTATTAATTATTGCCGTATTTTCTTTGTTTCTATTATTATTAGGAAGTTTAGCATTAGGATTTATTTTGGGAGGTTATTTTAATGATACAGGATTAGGTTTTCTTGCTGTAACTGGAATTTATTTCTTAATGATGGTTTTTTCTATTCTATTTAGAAAGAAATTAAAACTTTTCTTGACAAATATTGCCGTAGAAAACGCGATGGAAGCTATGTCTAACCAGGAAGATGACGAAGACGACGATGAAGAATAAAGAACAAATGTCTGCGATAAAAAATTTAGACGATTTGCGAATGGCAAAACGTAAACTAAAATTACAAATGAAAGTTGCTGAAAATAAACATGAAAATTCATTTGTAAATAAAGCAGTTAATCTTGTAACAAACTTAAAATCCGATACAAGTTTTACTTCTTCTAAAGTTGAAAGTGCATTAAATTGGGCTGGAGATAAAGCTTCAAAAAAATATCCAATGAAGGGAATTACAAAAATTTTAATTTCTGGATTGATTATGATAGCGGTTCCAATTATTACGAATAAAATTCAGGAATATATAGAAGAAAAATTATAAAATTATTTGATATTAAAAAACCACTTCGTTTGAAGTGGTTTTTTTGTGTGTTAATTTTAAGCTCGACTAATATTTTTCGTGAAAATATTCGTTTGGTATAATCGTTTTATTCTTTTTATCAACAGCTTCTTGGTTACGCAATTCCACTCGACGTATTTTTCCTGAAATTGTTTTTGGTAAACTCTCCACAAACTGCACAATACGTGGAATTTTGTAACGTGCTAAATGCTCTTCTGTATATCTAAAAATATCTTTTGCTAATTCTTCCGAAGCTTCATTTCCAGGTGCTAAAATAACAAAAGCTTTTACAGCATTACTTCTCAAATCATGCGGACTTGCCACAACAGCAGCTTCCATAATGGCATCATGCTCTAACAAAGCACTTTCTACTTCAAATGGTCCTACACGGAAATCAGACGCTTTTATCACATCATCATCACGCCCAACAAACCAAACATAACCATCTTCGTCTTTATAAGCTTTGTCTCCTGTATAATATAATCCATGCTTGAAAACTTTCGCCATTTTATCTTTCTGAATCAAATAAGTTTTGAAAATTCCATTGATGGTTTCTTCATTATGCACAACACAAATATTTCCTTCTTCGCAATCTTGTACAATATTTCCATCATCATCAGCAATCACAATATCGTATAAAAACGCAGGTTTTCCCATCGATCCATATTTAATCTTCTCATTTGGCAAATTCGCAATCATCGCAGTTGATTCTGATTGTCCATAACCATCACGAATCGTAATTCCTGTACCTTCTTTCCAGACATCTATAATTTCTGGATTAAGCGGTTCACCAGCTGCAACACATTGACGAAGTTTGAAATCATAACTTTTCAAATCTTCTAAAATCAATACACGCAGAGCTGTTGGTGGTGCGCAAAAAGTTGTTACACCCAAATCTTGAATGGTTTGTAATTGTTCTTTCGGAACAAATTTATCTGAATGATAACCCAAAATTGTCGCACCCATATTCCATGGAGCAAAAAAACTACTCCAAAAGAATTTCGCCCAACCTGGTTGAGAAATATTATAATGTAAATCACCTTTTTTCATTCCAACCCAAGAAGAAGTCGTGAAACCTCCAAGCGGATAAGTGTAATGCGTATGCACCACAACTTTCGGCATTCCTGTCGTTCCTGAAGTAAAAAAGTAGAATAAATCATCGTCTGGTTTTGTATCTGCAGCCTCAGCTTGAATAGATTCTTTCCATAACTCATTGATATTTATCCAACCTTCTCGCTCGCCTTCTGTGATTAATTTTACCTTAATCTTTTTATCAAATTTTGCTTCTGCTTCATCTATTTTCGATGCATTTGCTTGATCTGCTAAAGCAACTTCTGGAAAAGAAGACTCGAATCTAAACGTTAAATCCCTTGCTTCTAAAGTTGTTGCGGCTGGAATAATAATTAATCCACCTTTGATAGAAGCCAAATAACCAATCCAAGTAATCGGTAATAATGGAACTTGAGAAAACATTTTGTCTCCTTGTACAATTCCTTTGTTTCTTAAATAGTTTAAAAATTGATTGTATTTATCAGCTAAATCCTGAAAAGTATAATCTTCTCGTTCTTCATTATACTTCCAAATTAAACCTTTTTGAGTTCCTAATTGAGCAACATTATAAGGCTCAAAAATATCCTTCACCCAATTGAATTTCTCTGGTTTGAAAATTTTAATCTGTTTTAATTGCGTATAATTCTCTTCTTCGATGGATAATCGAATAGAGCTAAACAATTCTTGTACTGTCATTTATTTGTGGTTTTGAATAAATATAGAAAAATTATTTATTCAAACAGAAGTTTTATGAATAAAAAAGGATGATTTTATAAAATCATCCTTTTTGTTATTTTTTATTGAGAATATATTAATCTCTACCTCTTCTTGAGTTTCCTGTTCTATTACGGTCTCCTCCACGGTAACCACCACGATCTCCACCTCTAGAATCACGGTCACGATCACCTCCACGGAATCCACCTCTGTCTCCTCCGCGATCACGATCTCCACCACGATAACCTCCACTTCTTTCACGGTCATTATCACGACGGCTATTGAAACCACGTCCGCGAGAATCTCCTCTGTCATTACGACGACGATCTCCACCACGACGCTCACCATCACCACGTCTAGGTTCTGGTTTAGAGATTTGAACATCTAAGTCTACTCCATCACGTTGTGCATCTTTGAAAGATTCTAACACTAATGATTCGAATTGTGTATCAACTTCGAAGAAAGAAAAATTACGTAAAATTTCAATTTTTCCGATTTCGATGTTACGATTACGAGTTTGCTCGTTAATTAAACCAATTAAGTTTGGAACACGTAAATTGTGTTTTTGACCAATATTAATAAAGAAACGAGAGAAATCACGTCCACCACGACGGTTAGAAGAACGATCTCCTCTATCACCACGATCTCCTTCAGAAGAAATATCTTTCGTGTTTTTGTAATATTCTAAGAAAGAATTGAACTCAACTGTCATGAAACGTTTTAATAAATCGTCACGATCTAAGTTCGCCAATTTTTCATTTACAGTTTCCATGTAAGGCTCGATTAATTCTTCATCAACTTCGATATTTTCGATTTTATCGATTAAAGAAATTAAACGTTTTTCACAGATTTCTGCTCCAGTTGGTACATTTTTAGGCTCGATTTTAGAAGCAATTAATTTTTCTAAATCTCTAATTTTACGCGCTTCACGTCCTCCTGAAATAATGATAGAAATTCCTTTGTTACCCGCACGTCCTGTACGTCCTGAACGGTGTACATAAACTTCTGGATCATCTGGTAAATTGAAGTTGATTACGTGAGTCAACTCATTTACGTCAATACCACGAGCAGCAACGTCTGTTGCGACAAGGATTTGAATATTTTGGTTACGGAATTTCTCCATCACGTGATCACGTTGTGATTGTGATAAATCTCCATGTAATGCGTCTGCATTGTAACCATCTTGCATCAATTTATCTGCTACGTCTTTCGCTTCGCGACGAGTTCTACAGAAAACGATACCATAAATATTTGGGTAATAATCGGCCAAACGTTTTAAAGCTAAGTAACGATCAGAAGAACGTACTAAGTAAACGTGATGCTCGATATTTTTTGATGCAGTATTTACTTTACTTACAGCAATCTCAACTGGATTGTGCATATATTCTGAAGCGATACGACGAACCTCTGAAGGCATTGTAGCTGAGAATAATAAAGTTTGTTTTTCTTCTGGAGTTGTTTCTAAGATAGAATCGATTTCGTCACGGAATCCCATGTTCAACATCTCATCTGCTTCATCTAAAACTGTCCATGTAATGTCATTAATTTTTAATGCGCCACGTTTGATTAAGTCCATTGTACGACCTGGTGTTCCTACAACTATTTGCGGATTATCTTTTAATCCTCTAATTTGTTTAACGATGTCAGCACCACCGTAAACTGCCTGTACACGTACTCCACGCATATCTGCAGAAAAAGATTCAAATTCTTTTGCAATTTGTAAACATAATTCACGAGTAGGACACAAAATAATTGCTTGTACTGATTTTGAATTGCTGTCTAATTGATTTAAAACTGGAAGCCCGAATGCTGCAGTTTTTCCTGTACCTGTTTGCGCCAATGCAATAACATCTTGATCTGATGAAAGGATTTGAGGAATAGCTTTTTCTTGGATTGGAGATGGGTTAACGAAGCCCATTTTCTCAATTGCAGTTAGGATTTCTTCTTGAAGTCCTAATTCTTTGAATGTAATCATGTTAGATACGATACCGAGATAATGAAATTCATTTATATTTCATATCACGGTTTTATTTTAAATTATTTAACCAACAGATATGAAAGAATAAAATTAAATGGCTGAGCAGCCTAAAAAATCCCTAAATGAATATTCTTTAACATCCGTACCTTAACTCTAAAAGGCTGTGCAAATGTAAGGATTATTTTTGAAATACACAACACACATTCATAATCCTTACAATTAATACACATAATATTATTTTACTGATAATAAATAAGTTACTAACAATCTGCAATATTTACAGCAACTGCCAAACCTCCTTCAGAAGTTTCTTTGTATTTATTATTCATATCTTTTGCAGTTTCCCACATCGTATTCACAACTTTATCTAACGGAACTTTCGCAGTCAACGGATCTGTATCCAGTGCTAATTCTGCTGCATTTATCGCTTTAATCGCTCCCATTGTGTTACGCTCGATACAAGGAATTTGTACCAAACCACCAATCGGGTCGCATGTTAAACCTAAATGATGTTCCATTGCAATTTCGGCAGCCATTGTTACTTGCGCAGGAGTTCCTCCCATTAATTCGCATAATGCAGCTGCAGCCATAGCTGAAGATACACCGATCTCAGCTTGACAACCTCCCATTGCCGCAGAAATAGTTGCTCCTTTCTTAAAAATAGAACCAATAACTCCTGCTGTTGTTAAGAATTGTTCAATCTCTTTTTGACCAGCTTTATGATTTTCGATCACCAAATAATACATCAAAACTGCTGGAATAACTCCTGCACTTCCATTTGTTGGCGCTGTTACAACTCTACCTAACGAAGCATTTACTTCATTAACAGCAAGAGCAAAACAACTCACCCATTTCAAGATTTCGCGAAAATATACTTTGGTTTTTCGGATTGAAGCAATCCATTCTTGTGGATTAGAATAAGGTGTTGCTCCAACCAAATTCTTGTGCATATCGTAAGCACGACGTTTCACGTTCAATCCGCCTGGTAAAATACCTTCTGTATGACAACCAATATACATACACTCTAACATGGTATTCCAAACACGCATTAATTCGTGGTGAATTTCATCTTCAGTTCGGATTGTTTTTTCATTCTCGAACATTATTTCAGAAATCGATTTATTTTCTTTTGAACAAAATTCTAACAACTCTGTTGATGTATTAAATAAATATGGAAAAGCACAAGTGACATCTGTATTGGTAGCTCTATCATCCTCTTTTGTAATAAATCCTCCTCCTATCGAATAAAACGTAGAAGATAATTCTTCGTTCTCATAGAAAGCTGTAAACATCATGCCATTAGCGTGAAAAGGTAAAAACTCACGATTGAAAACGATATCAGTTTCAGGATTAAAATCAATTAAAAATTTATTTCCAAAATTTAATTGCTTATTTGTATTAATCGTATTAATAATATTCGAAATATCATCAACAGGAATATATTCAGGATCAGCACCGCTTAGCCCTAACATTACTGCATAATCAGTTGCATGTCCTTTACCCGTAAGCGATAAAGAGCCATACAAATCTACACGAACTTTTGTAATTTTATTAAAGATAGATGCAGCTTCCAATTCTTTCAGAAAAGCTTCTGCAGCGCGCCAAGGACCTAAAGTATGCGAACTTGAAGGACCAACGCCAATTTTGAGCATATCAAATACTGAAATACAATCCATTTTGTACTTTTAATTTATATTTTTTCCACACAAGACAAATATAGCCGTTAAATTCTCATATTCGCTTTATTTAAGCAGTTTTTTTATCAACTTAAACAATTAATAAGCTTAAAATATTCATATTGAATGATATTAATACAAATAATTCAGCATCAAAAAAAGAGGTTACAACTAATTGTAACCTCTTTTCTATACTTTATTAAGTTTTTATTTAAACTTGTGCCAATATGGATAGATAATCGCTAAACCATAACCTATAAACACAAACAATGTAAACATGGTAAAAAGTGTTCCATCTGCCATAAATTCGGGCTGCATTGCTGCTGACACAAATAATGATGTCACAACCATATACACACCAATTCTTTTGTAAGATTTCACTAAAAAGATACCAATTAATGCAATAACTCCTAAAACAAGCGTTGCAATTGGATACCATTTTGGCATTTCTGGTGCATCTTCGTTCATCATTTGGCGGAACAAATAATCATTTGTCACCAATAATTGATAACCACGATAAAGAATACTCAAAATCAAGAAAACCATTATAAAAATCATTGACTTGAAAAGGAATGATGTTTTGTTTCCTTCGTGTTTCAAATCTTTTGTTTTGGTATTATCCGACATTAAAACTTTTGTGTCAAAAATATCGTCACGTTCTTGATTTTGTTCTACTTTTTGATCTGTCATAGCTTTATTTTAAAATAAGAAATCATATCCTTTCAAACTCAATTTTTCGTATTTTTCTTCATCAAAACGATATAATTTAGATACTTTACGATGTTGTTTAGGATCTGTTGTATTACCTGTTTCGATAATTAAATTTGAGTTAAAGATTTTCTTTCTAAAGTTACGTTTATCCAACTCACGATTCAAGGCTTTTTCATATAAACTTTGTAATTGCGCAATTGTAAATTCATCACCAAGTAAGTTAAACCCTACTGGACGACGCTTCACACGACGTTTTACACGTTCTTTTGCATATTTTACAATCTCATTATGATCAAAAGCTAAATCCGGAACGCGATCGTAAGGAAACCATTCTCCACCTTGTGTTTTCACTTTTTCCTCTATTTGAGGCGTCAATTTAACCAAAGCATAGTAAGCAACATTTACAACTCGTCCTAATGGATTACGAAAAACTTTTGTAAAAGCTTTCAATTGTTCAATATATGTTTGATGCTCATCGTAAGCAATTTTCTCAATCAACAATTCGTGAATTGCTTGATCGTTACTTACCGTTGGCGCAATATATTTTCCTGGCAAAACCAATGCTCCTTTGAAAGGATCGTTTAGTTTTTTGTACACCAATATTTTGAGATCTTCTCCATCAAACCCGAAAAGTACGAGACTTGAACATAGAGCGACCTGAAAATATTTTTCTTTTTCTTCGTCTGTCATTTTGTGGGATGATTAATAAATTGAAATTTATTTTTAATGAAAAATTGAATGCATCAATCTATTTTTATCGTTGAAAGATTCTTCTAACGAAATCATAGATTCTGTTCTCAATACATCATCAATTTGATCAATTTTGTAGATAACATCTTTCGCATCAGAAGTATCTCTTGCACGAATTTTACAGAAGATATTATATTTTCCAGACACAACGTGAACCACTGTTACGTTAGGAATTTTATATAATTCATCTATCACTTTCTGAGTTTTATTTGTTTTTGTAAGTAACAATCCTACATACGCAACAAACTGATAACCCATTTTATCATAATCTGTAATTAGTGTAGTTCCTTTGATGATTCCAGCCTCCTCTAATTTCTTGACACGTACGTGAATAGTACCAGCAGAAACATTCATTTTCTTTGCAATTTCTGTAAATGGCATTCTTGTATTGTCAATCAAATACATCAAAATTTTCTTATCAACATCATCAATTATGTAATTCATTTTCCTAATTTTTGATTATTATTATTATTTTAATAAAAAATCGAATTAATTTTTAGCAAAATTATAAATAAAACAAACAAACTTCAAAATATTTTTTAATGATTTATTTAATATTTTACTTTTGTTGTAATAATAGTTCTAAAAAGAAAGAACTAATCACTTTTGTTTGTTTGCGCGAGTTTATTGTCTAACCACAATAAACTCATTTTTTTTTATTTAATTTTGACTAAGCCGCGACGCTTTTGTTCCACCTTAGGTTGAGTAGTTTTTTGATACGTAACTTTGACCGTATCTTTTGTAGTTTGACGGGTAGAATCTATTCTTCTTTCCTCACTTTTAAACTGTTTCGGAAGTACAATCGAATCAAATCTTTCTTGTGGTTGCTCTTCTTTTTTAGCTTTAGTTTTCTTTTTAATTTCATCTAAACCTAAGAAACCTCTAAACGTATCGAAACTTTTGTTGTATTGAATTCCGACTCCGAAACTTTGATTCAAGTTATTTTCCATTCCAGGTAACAAACCGAAAGTTGTAGGTTTTGTAAATGCTTTTAGGACCAAAGATCCATTATTTAATTTTGAAATATCGTAGGAAATATCAAAATTACCATCGAAATTCTCTTGTACATTTCTATTATTTGTAACCGCAATTCCATACGAACCACGCAAACTTAAACGATTATTAACGCGATATGAAACCGAAGTTCTAATTTTATCATTTGTCTCCGATTGTGCACTACCACCAACGTACTCCATTTGTATATCTACATTATTCGCAATAGATGATAACATGCCCGCAATTGTCGATAAACCAATATCAGCAGCTGTACTCGTTACACCAGACTGAACAGCCGATGCGTCACCAAATTTACCTGTCAATAAGATATAACTAAACTGAAGCATCTGTTCTTCTGTATTTGAACGGAATTTTGATTGTAACTGCGAATTGATATCCGAACCTGCATTAGGAATTGTTAATCCAAAATCGATAATAGGTTTCTTCAACGTTTCGGAAATATTAATTGATAAGAGAGCATCATAAATTTGCGAATATCCTACACCTAAATAATCTCCAACATTTGATACCGAACGTTGATATTCAGCTGTAATATTAAGCGTTGCATCGAGCGGATTTCCTGCAAATTGCACAGAAGATCCTTTTTTGATTTTAAAATCTTTCGGAATCAGCGGAAATTGTCTAAACTCATATGTTCCACTTTCTATATTATATACACCTGTAATACTCAATCCTGCTTTATTCATTAAGAATCTAAGATTTTCTGCTGTACCACGCGCTGTCGCTTTATCGTTTGTAGCTGCATCAAAAATCAAATTCACCATTGCATTTGGATACGCATTAATGTTGACATCTATCGACATTCCTTTTGGCGCATGCGGTTCATTATTTTTAGATTTTTCGTCTAAATGTTGGTTAGGAACAAAACGTACCAAGTTATTTTCTGACTCAATTGTTGTACTTCCTGTATTAATTGTCAATTCAGAATTCCCTACAACAGTCGCATCACCAGCAATTTCCAACTCCTCTACCGCACCAAACATAGAGACATTTCCTTTGGCAAATACTTTTCCATAAAACAGTTCATTGTCTTTTATAGATGTATTCATCACCAATAAATTTTGCGTATCGAAATCTAAGTTGAGACCCCATTTAGACAGGTTACGGAAAAGAATTGCTCCGTCAACCTTTCCTTTTGTATTGTAAGCAGTGTCTTTAAATGCAATATCATTCAAAATAATACTTCCTTGTCCTGCACCTTGTTTCGAAACAAATAGGTCGTTTTCTCCTTCAAATAAATAATCTGTTCCTAAGAAATTAACTTTTAATCCAAGATCTTTTGCAACCATATTTCCGCTTAGATTCGGCAAATCGACAGGTCCCGTAATTTTTAAATCACCAGATAACGTTCCACGCATATTAGAGAAAACAGATTTTAAAAATCCTTCTAAGAAATCGATGTGAAACTCGTCAAAATTGGCATCTACATCAACCTCAGGACCTGTTGGTTTATTGATAATATTACCATAAGCAACCAACGATTGAATTTGTTCTTTCTGTAAACTTGTTTCAAAATTAAACTGTTTATCCGCTACATTATAACCTCCTTGCAACGTCAAATTACCAAGCTCAAAATCATTTAAACCTAACTTGTCAATTTTAGCTTCAAGCGTAGGCTCAAGTTTTTCTTTTGTACGAATAATATCTACTTTACCATTCGCTATACCGACAATTTTTAGATTATTCAATAATGTTTTAGGTATAATTTTTTCTAAATGCAAATCTTTAAAATCAGCATTAAATTTATAATCTGTATTATTATTAAATAAACCACTTACTTTTAAATATTGTTCTTCCGATTCTAATGATAAATCTTCAACTTTTAATGATTTATTGATTCGATTAAAAATTACACGATTCGAATTTGCATCATTCAAATGATTAATTGTCCATTGTGTCGAATCAATTTGAATTGTTGAAGGAGAAAATCCAAAAATCAAATCATTATTATTCTGAACTGTATGGAAAAGATTCAGATTAAATAAAATTGGATTTTTTCGACCAATATTAAAATCTGTTTTGACAATCATTGTATCATTCTTCGGAATCGAATTTACGTTAATCGCATTAATCGTTACCCCACTTACTTTCAAACTATCAATCTTCGCATTCAACGTTGGCAATTCCGCAATTGTATTTAGATTAACATTAGATTGGAACAATTGAATTCCTGCATATTTTATTCCAGGCGTTTCCAAAGTCGCTTCCAACTGATTTTTCGTACCATCAATATAACCTTTTACATGCGTATCAGGCTCAATCGAAATCGACGGATCGATATATTGTAATAAATTTTCTTGCACATAAACATCAAACGAAAAAGCTTGATTTGGCGAAACTTTTTTATGACGAAAAGATGGAACTAAATCTACAAGAGAATTATTGATGACATTGGCAACTTCCGTAATATTATAGCGACCATCTACTGTAGCGCGCATATAATTAGGAACATCCAAAGTCATGATTTTATGCGAACCATCTATTTGAGAATTCAACATGACATGTGACAATTCTAACGTATCTTTTTTCGAACGGAAGTAAAGATTTTTGATATCAATATTTCCTCTGAAATCATTAATATTTGTCAACTTAAAATTCCCTTCTACATCACCGCGTACAATTGCATTTAGATTTTTTGTAACGCCAAGCAAATCTAAATTAATTTGACGAATATTCGAAGTAAAATCAAAATCATAAGGTTTTCCACTAAAGTTAATTTTACCTTTCAATTGCGCATTTAGATTTGGATCTTTGATATCGAACAAGCCATTGAATTGATAATTTTTGACCAAACCGTCAACCGTAATATTTTGGTAACGTTTGCCCATCAAATCCATATAACGAAGTGTTCCGTCTACATCTAAATTGATATTTTTCAAGTCTGTTCCTCGTCCATCAAATCTAAATTTTCCGCTTACATAACCCAAATCTTTTGCATTTGTCAATTGACGAAGATTTAAGTTTTTCGCATCTAAAGTTCCTTTATAAATTAAAGCTTTTACATTTTTATAATTCTTGATTTGCGCTTTAATATCTGCATCTCCAAGTCCAGAAACGGCGTAACCATTTGCATGAATTTCATTTGGATTTAATGAAATATCTCCACGATAATTTAGGTTTCCAAAACGAGTCAACATATTTGGAATTTTCTTCGAAACAAAGGTTGGAAGTAATTTTGTTATTTTTTGATATGATGTATTGATTTTTACATTTCTTGTCGAAAAATTTAGCGAAGAACCATGTGTCACATCTTGCAATTGTAAACGAGAAGCACCAACATAATTATCTTCTCCTTTCAATTCGAAATCTGTAAATGTTAAATTATTCAGGGTTCCATTTACTTTTCCATATAAATCTACTGACGAATTTTTATCAAATAAAGGAGTAAAATAACGAATTTCCTTAAAGTTAATTTTAGAACCTCGATCAAAGAAAACATCCCAACGAACTTTATTTTCAAAGTCCGACATATCCGAAGGCTCGTCGTAACTCAATAATAAATTTCCATTCAAAACAGATGTATCCGTTCTCAAATTCAAATTCCCAACTCGAATTTCTTTTTTCGAATAATGAACTTTTCCTGTAAAGTTTTGTACGTTATACGTTTCTTTATTTTTTGTCGCAACAAAGCAGAAGTTTTCTAAATCAGCCGTAATATCAGAATCAACTAATCGAAACTTTTTTACAGTCATGTTCAACTGTTTTGAATCCAACCAGATATTCCCAGAATTTTGATTAACAATAGAAACTTTACCATCTTCCAAAATAAAATCTCCATCCAATTTGAAAATCTTTTTCGGATCTTTTGGTTTATCAGAACTAAAACCGTTCACAAATTTGATGAAATTCGAAATCGAATCGCCTTTGTACGTAATTACACGAATTTCGGGCTGAATCAATTTCACTTCACTCAAATTGATATGATCTTTTTTGATTCCTGGAATTAACGACCAAACATTTATTGTTGTTTCTAAAGTCTTCGACTTCAAAAAATCATATTTGTGATCGTCTTTAATGTGTACACCATAGAAATAAATACGCCCAAAAAAATCAATATCAACCGCATCTACATACATTTGTGTGTTCAACGATTTATTTAATTTTTCTAAGGCAAAATGTGCTATTTTTGTCTGTACCGCAGGGATTTGTATTGCGATTGCTACTGTTAAAACAAGGGTTAAAACGAGTATAATCAACGACAATAAAAATCTTCCTATTCGTCTGACTATTTTCAATGGTTTAAATTTACGATATTTGCAGGGTAAAAATAAGTTATAAATTTTATTCTACAAGGAATTATGAGCGATAAAAACTACATTTTAGCCATAGAATCTTCTTGTGATGATACAGGCGCAGCAATTATTGACAGAAATAAAATTATTTCTAATGTTGTAGCAAGCCAAAAAATTCACGAAATATATGGTGGCGTAGTACCAGAATTAGCTTCGAGAGCACATCAACAAAATATTGTTCCCGTCGTAGATCAAGCCTTAAAACAGGCAAATATTAACAAAGAAGAACTTAAAGCAATCGCGTATACACGTGGTCCAGGATTGATGGGTTCGCTTTTGGTTGGCGGAAGTTTTGCGAAATCTTTCAGTCAATCATTGGATATTCCGTTGATTGAGGTTAATCACATGCAAGCACATATTTTGGCAAATTTTATTGAAGATGCCAACGACGAAAAACCAACTTTTCCATTTTTATGTTTGACTGTTTCTGGTGGACATACACAAATCGTGAAAATCAATAATTATTTTGAGATGGAAATTTTAGGAGAAACGATTGATGATGCAGCTGGTGAAGCGTTTGATAAAGCGGGTAAAATTTTAAATTTACCTTATCCTGCAGGTCCAATTATCGACAAAAAATCTAAGATTGGAGATCCTACAAAATTCAAATTTGCAAAACCAAAAATTGAAGGTGTAAACTTTAGTTTTAGCGGTTTCAAAACGTCAATTTTATATTTTATTCAGAAAGAAGTCAAAGCGAATCCAAATTTTATAGAAGAAAATATTGATGATTTGTGCGCTTCTATTCAACGTTCTATCGTAAATATTTTGATGGAAAAAGTAAAAAAAGCATCGGACGAAACTGGAATTAAACAAATTGCAATTGCAGGTGGAGTTTCTGCAAATTCTGAAATTCGTCAACGATTAAAAGATGGAGAAACTGAATTTGGTTGGAAAACTTTTATACCAAAATTTGCTTATACAACAGATAATGCAGCGATGATTGCAATGGTTGGAAGTTTAAAATTTGATCAAGAGTTATTTACAGAAAACACAGCGAAATCTGTAGCTAAATACCATATTTAATGAAATTATTTTTTGGAGAAATTCATCATGACACAGCTATTCTCAACGAAGAAGAAAGTCATCATTTTGCAAAAGTTTTACGCGGAAATGAAGGCGATTTGGTGCACGTGACAGATGGAAAAGGAAATTTGGCTGAAGTTGAAATTACATCAATTTCTAAAAAAGCAGTTGAAGGAAAAGTTGTTGACTTAAAAGTAAATTTCGAGCAGAAAAATTACTATTTACATGTTGCAATTGCACCAACAAAAACAATGGAACGTTTGGAATTTTTCTTAGAAAAAGCAACTGAAATTGGTATTGACGAAATTACTTTTTTACAGACTTTTCATTCGGAACGAAAAAATATTAAAATCGAGCGAATTGAAAAAATTGTACAATCTGCAACCAAACAATCGTTGAAAGCGTATTTGCCAAAAGTAAATGATTTGACAAAATTCAATGAATTTATCAAACAGGATTTTGAAGGTTTCACGAAATGTATTGCGCATTGCGAAGCGGATATTGAACGTACGCCTTTACGAACAGTTTTGGAAAATAATCCGCAGAAAATTTTGATTATGATTGGTCCTGAAGGTGATTTTTCGAGAGATGAAATTTTCGCTGCAGAAGATCATAATTTTACAGGAATTAGTCTTGGACATCAACGTTTCCGTACTGAAACTGCAGCTTTACAAGCTGTTTTTGCTGTTGATTGGGGATTGAAATAATATAATTAAGAAAGTTGTTTCAAAAATGTCATTTCGAATGAAACGTAGTGAAATGAGAAATCTAAATTACAGATTTCTCCATGCGTCGAAATGACATGACTAATTTTAGTCTTTTGAAACAGCTTTTTTCTTTCATTCGAAAATAAATATCTTTATCAAAATTTAAAACTTATGAAAAAATTAGCACTTATTTTGGGATTATTCATCGGTAATTTTTCGGTTGCGCAAACTGTAAATGATGTTCCGATTAAAGATATCAATGTTGATTATGTACAGATTATTGGAACTGGGCGAGGTTTGAGTACAAAAATGAATATTCGATTGGATTTTGGACAAGAAACCAAATCTTTTTCACTGAAAAATGGTTTGAAAATAAAAGATGAACGCGGAATTTCAGTGAAATTCAATTCGATGATTGATGCGTTGAATTTTATGTCTGAAAACGGATATGAATTTCAGTTTGCCTACACATCAAAAGAAAATGATAACGATGCGCTTTATTATATTTTAAAGAGAAAAAAATAAAAAAATCCTCAACTTATGTTGAGGATTTATATTGAGAGAAATTCAATTCTTAATTAATTTTTTGAGCAACGTAATCACTTTCGTTTCCTAAACGATCGACAGCTTTTAGTGCAACTGCTGTTAAACTTTTACCATCTTTGTGTTTCAAAATTGTTTGGTTTGTTTTGGTTTTATCCAAAATAGACGTTTCCCAATCGTTGTTGTAACGTGTGTATAAAATCCATTTCGAAACATTTGAATTCATTTTATAATCATTCCAATTCATCACAACTTCTGACGCTTTCATATTTACAGTCAAACTTGGTTTTACCAAACGATCTGCTTTTATCCAATTCATAGTTGGCACCAAAGCTTTAGCTTTGTATGGACCTTCTTTCAGATAACTCAACATCGAAGGATTTTTCGTTAATCCAGCAATACTCCAGTGAATAACACCCACATTGTTTTGTAAAATTTCTCCAGCCATTTTTACCTGATTTGTAATCTCAGTTGTTCTATCCGAAACTTTCACTTCTACAGTATTCAAACCTGGCCAAAGATGACGATTATGTGTGTTTTCTGATTTCCACCATTCTAATAATTTCGGAAAACTTTGTCCTGTCGAATTAATTGGCCAATACAATTGTGGCGAAAAATAATCAACCCAACCTTTGTTCAACCATAATTTTGCATCTGCATACAATTCATCATATTGCGAAGAACCTGTAATTCCAGCAGGATATCCTGGTTTCCAAATTCCAAAAGGACTAATACCAAATTTTACAAAAGGTTTTTCTGCTTTGATTTCTTTATAAATACGCTCAATAATTGTATTCACATTTTGACGACGCCAATCTGCTCTCGACAACATTCCTCCATTATTCTTGTAAACATTCCAAGTTGAATTATCTGGAAAGTCTGCACCACCATTATACGATGCATATGGATAGAAATAATCATCAAAATGAACACCATCAATATCATAACGCGAAACGATATCACGAACAACTTCCGAAACGTGATCTTGCGTTTTTTTGTCAGCAGGATCAAACCAATACATGCCATTTTTCAATCTCACCACATTACTTGGCGATCTTTTCACCATCGATTCGTTTGTCACTGGACCTCCACTACTGTGATGCGCTCTGTAAGGATTTAACCAAACATGCAACTCAATTCCACGTTTGTGTGCTTCTTCCACCCAAAATTCTAACGGGTCATAATATGGCGAAGGCGCCTTACCTTCTTCTCCAGTTAAAAAGTAAGACCAAGGTTCGAAATTACTTTTATACAAAGCATCTGCCGCTGGGCGAACCTGAAAAATAACAGCATTAAAATTGTTTGCTTCTAACATATCCAACAACTTTATTGCTTCATCTTTTTGTTGCGTTGTTGTCAAATCTTTTTTAGAAGGCCAGTTAATATTTGCAACAGAAGCCACCCAAGCCGCTCGGAACTCACGATTTACTTCTGGTAATTTCACTGTAAAAACTTCATCTTTCTTATTCGAAATTTCAGTTTTTGGTGTAGTAGGAATGGTTGACTTCGTAGATTCGACAGGTTTTATAGGCTGCTTAGATTCTACTTTTTTATAAACTATTTTTTTCGAATTTTTATTTGAAGCACACGAAGTCAAGCCAATTGTAGCTAGTCCGAAACACATCAAAATATATTTAAAATTAATTTTCATTCGTTGAAATATGTATTTTTAGCGTTACAAAATTAGTAATAAAGCTTTATTAATCCAGATTTTATCAAATATTTAGGATATCTAGATTTTCCTTCTCTATTAAATTTACAAAATTTTTCGCTTCAAAAAGTGTTCTATAAATTTTATTCTTTACATTTTTGTACTCATCTATAATTGATAAAAATATGTTTCTAATTATATGTTTTGGCGTATTGATTATTTGTGTAAATGTTATTTTACAATCAACTGTTACGGTTTATTCGCTAAAATATCTACATAAATATAATCTCAAAAAACAACGATTAACGTTTAGTGAAGTGCTTTGGCAAATGGCAATTTCAGTATCTTTCTTGACTTTATTGCACGGTGCACAATGTACAATTTGGGCGGCTACTTTTTATTTCAATCCAAATATTGACAATTTACATAGTTTTCAAGAAGCAATCTATTTTTCATTAATCACTTTTACAACCGTTGGTTACGGTGATGTTGTGATTGATAGCGAATGGAAAATTATGGCTGGATTAGAAGCTATAAACGGAATTATGATGGTAGGCTGGTCAACTGCGTTGATGTTTTCTTACCTACAAATTATCTTAAAGAAGAATATTACTCAATAAAAAAATCCCTTCAAAAATTTTTGAAGGGATTTTTAATTAATATTTATTTTTTTCCAAATTAACTTTCAATTCTTTGTAATAATCTGGCGCATTTGCATCTTTTTCTAAAGCTGTATTAACCCATTTCAACGCTTGATTTCGATCCAATTTATTCGAATAATAGAAGTTTGCTGAATTGTAAAAATCTCTTGCAGAAGAATTTTCATTCAATTGATCTCCAATCATTTTTAAAACTTCGTTAATTGTATTCGTTTCAATATCCAAAACAACCGTTGTGTTATCCCAAGCTAATACCAAATTCGCTGATTTTTGCGTCACATTTGTAAAACGAATCTCAAACGTTTCTGTCTTGTTCATCGATTTTGTTGACGGAGCTTTCACTTTCAAAGCGATATTCGACTCCTTCCACTCTTTCGGATTTCCCCAGTTTTTCGTGTCTTTGTAAAAAATTACCTCCCACTCCTCTTTATTCGGAATGCTATACAACGCATATTCGCCAGCAGCCAACTCTTGTCCATTCACTTTGATTGGTTTATCAAATTTGATGACCGTATTTTCATTCGCACCAGTTCGCCAAACTTCTCCATTCGGTACCAATTTTCCAAATACTTTTCTTCCGTTTACATTTGGTCGATTATATTCAACTTCAAATTCTGTTAAACCTACTTTTTGTTCAACTTCAGCATGAGAACTTACCGCGGGAAATTTCATTTGAGCAAAAGCACAACTTCCTATTAACAAAGCTAAAACTGTTGATGTTATTTTCATATAATTATTTCTTATTCTTTATTTTATCTGTTTTTTTATCGTATCCATACGGACAATGTTTGCATCCACTTTTACAACAATACCCTCTTTTTTTTAGATATTGTTCAGTAAATATTCTGAAACCTTCTGGAGATAAATAATAATCTCCTTCTTCAAACTTTTTCATTTCTAACGCTGTGAATTTACAACTTTTATCTATAAACTATCATTAATTTTGGTATGATAATTATTTGCGAAACTTCCTATAAATTTACGATTTTTAATGCTTTTTAAATCAATATCTTCTCAGATTGATTAATTTTGCAACAAAATCGAATTACCTAAATCATGTTTGTAGTTGTTTTGAGTCATTTGTTCCGAAAAAATTTTATTGGAATCACCATTTTTCCTTTCATTTTTTTGAGAGATAAAAAACTGAAAAATGATGAAGTTTTAATCAATCACGAAACCATTCATATCATTCAGCAACTCGAACTTTTGGTCGTTTTTTTCTATCCTTTTTATTTTATTGAATATGCCATTCGATTGATTCAATATCGCGATCAACACAAAGCATATCGCAATATTAGTTTTGAGCGTGAAGCTTATGCAAACGAACACAATTTGAATTATTTAAAAAAACGAAAATTTTATAATTTTCTAAAATATATCTAAATGATTTGGAACGATTTTAAAGCTCAAATTCAAAACATTGACATCAAACATTTAACTTCTCAAAATATTCAACTTTCTATATTAAGAGAAGATTTGATTCATCCCGAAATTTCTGGAAACAAATACCGAAAACTGAAATATAATTTTATTGAAGCTGAAAAACTTGGTTTCAAGAAATTGATAACATTTGGTGGCGCTTTTTCCAATCATATTGCAGCAACGGCGGCAGCTGGTCAACTTCATCATTTCGAAACTATTGGCATTATTCGTGGAGAAGAATTGAAAGATAAAATCGATGAAAACCCTACATTACGTTTTGCAAAAAAATGTGGAATGCAATTGCATTTTATTTCGAGGGAAGAATACCGAAAAAAGGATGAAGTAGAATTTATTAATCATTTAAACACTAAATACCCAAATACTTACGTTATTCCAGAAGGAGGCACAAATGATTTTGCGATAAAAGGTTGCGAAGAAATTTTGTACGATGATTGTTTCGAATATGATTTTATTGCTTCGGCAATTGGAACTTGCGGAACAATTGCTGGATTGATTGAAAGCTCGAAACCTCATCAAAAAGTTTTAGGTTTTCCGAGTTTAAAGGGAGATTTTATCCAAAATGAAATCGAAAAATTGACAAATAAAACGAATTTCACTATTTTTAATGATTATCATTTTGGCGGATATGGGAAAGTTTCGGATGAATTAATTACTTTTGTAAATGATTTCAAGCGAATTAACCATATTCAATTGGATCCTATTTACACTGGAAAAATGTTTTTTGGTATTTTTCAATTAATTAAAAATCATTATTTTAGTGATAATTCTAAAATTCTTTTGGTTCATACAGGCGGATTGCAAGGAATTGAAGGAATGAACAAACTTTTAAAGAAGAAGAACAAAAATATTATAGAATGAAAAAATTGTTATACATTTTTAGCTTAGTGTTGTCGATTTCGACGCAAGCACAAGAAAGTAGAGACATAACTTACATTCGAAAACATGCTATTTTAGCTGTTGAAGAAATGCAACTTTACAAAGTTCCAGCAAGTATTACGTTAGCACAAGGATTATTGGAAACTGGAGGCGGACAAAGTAAATTAGCCGATCAAGCCAATAATCATTTTGGAATAAAATGTAAAGGTCCTGAAGAATGGTCGTTGGATAAACCTCGTATTTATCACGATGATGATGCGAAAGGTGAATGTTTTAGAAAATATTCTTCAGTTGAAGAAAGTTATAGAGATCATTCTAAATTTTTAGCTTTAAGACCTTATTACAAAGCTTTATTTTTCTTAGATCCGACAGATTATAACGCTTGGGCAAATGGTCTGAAAAAATCTGGTTATGCAACTGATCCAAAATATGCTTCAAAATTAATTTCGAGAATTGAGAAATATAATTTAGATCAATTTGATAAGATTTCTCCAGAAGAAGTTTATACAAAATTGTATACATTATACAACAATCAGGATGATATGATGATGGCAAATAATTCATCGAAATCTAAAACGAAGAAAGAATCTAAAACAATCAAAGAAGAAATTGCATTAGCGTCTTATCAACCAAATAATAATAGTATAGAGAAAAATGAGCCTAATGTAAATAACAAAACAATTGCTTACGAAACTCGTCCTCAAAATCCTACAACTCGCATTAAAAAACACAAGAATAATATTCCTTATATTGTTGCACAAGCGGGAGAAACAATTGCGACTATTTCTAAAACGTACAACAAAGTTCCTTCGGATATTGCGAATTTCAATGAAATACAAATGGGTTCTAAATTGAAAGATGGACAAATTGTATTTTTCGGAAAAAAGAAAACAAAAGGTTCTGATTATTCATACAAAGTACAAGAAGGTGACGATATGTACACGATTTCGCAACGTTTTGGAATGAAAATTAACAATTTATACAAGCTAAATCGTATGGAACCAGGTGAACAACCTAGAGTTGGACAACGAATTAATTTGAAAACAAAAGTTAGAGCATAATAATTTCAATAAACTTAAAAAAGCTTCCAAAAGGAAGCTTTTTTTATTTCATCGTTTTAGAAAACATTTAATTATTTAAACTAATCAAATCCTAATTTAACAAACTTTCATTATCTCATTTATAAATCTTCCACATTTACTAGACACACCAACAGACACTTAAAAATCAACACTTAACTTACTAAATTAGATTAATAAAAAAAAATAAATAACGATGATATCCTTTTTCATTTTAAAGCTTAGGTTTTAAGCTGAATTATATGATGTATATATGTTTTAGCTTTACAATTTAGGTTTATCATTAAGATTCAGAGTTTCATTAATTTATAAACGATTAGAATTATATCAAAAAAAACGCCACCCAAATTGGGTGGCGTTTGTTATTAAAAATAATATCTAAAGTTAGTTTTTGACAACTTTTGTTGTCTTAGTACTTCCATCAGCATATTTAATTGTTATAATATAAACACCTTTGCTAAGTGCTGATAAATTAAGCTCTGTAGCTGGTTTCATATTTGCTAATGTTCTTCCAGAAAGATCAGTAACAACAATAGAAACAGCATCTTTAACATCAGAGATTCTTAACACATCTTTGAATGGATTAGGATATATTGATATCGTAGTTTTACTCATGTCCGACACGCCTAATTTTCCTACATTAACAGTATAATCTTCCATCTCACCATATGCCTCATTTGCATTATTTGGTCCGCAAGCGAAATGATGACCAAAAGCATCTGCTTTTGATGCAGATAATACAACTCTCATTCTTGTTTTTCCTAATTTTGCATCAGAAGGAATAATTATATCTTTAGTAAGAACTTCTGCAAGTCCTGTTCCTACGTAAGTATACTCATTTTCTTCAAAAGTACCATTCTGGTTAAAATCAATCCACACACCTACAGATTCATATAACCAACCATCACCTGAAGGTCCTACTTTTACAGAAATAGGATAAGTTTCTCCAGCTGAAGCCTCTGCAACTAGTGAAGTAAAATCAGAATAACCTGTTGCGCCACTACAACTAGAATCTTTATTAATTCCTGCAAATGTTACATTTTCAATAACATCACCATCGTTACAAATCATATTAATTCCGTTGTTACAATAAGTATAGTTAGCAGCTGTTGTAAATGAAATCTCTTCACATCCTGTTGCATCACCTGTTTCATTTGAAGCTACCACTTTTACAAAATATTTCGTATTAGCAGCCATAGAAGTAGCATAACTTGTTTCTGTAACTTCTTTTCCATCTACTATATCATAAACTCCAGAAGAAGTCCCTATATAAACTTTATACTTATCTGCATTATCAACAGTATTCCAAGTAATTTTAGTAGTTGTTGCTACATTAACTGCATCTTTTGTTGGAGCTGTAATTGTAACACAATCAGGAAGTGTTGCTACCCCTTCTTTTATATCAAGTGTATAATCTTCGACTTGACCAAATGTAGTATTTCCACATGGCTGAGGATCTGTAAGAAATGCCGTTCTAACTCTCATACGAGTTTTTCCTAATTTTGCATTAGAAGGTATTTTAACAAGCCCTGTTGATGTAGCTGCATTTACAGTCATATTTGTTTTTTCGTCATCTGTAAATACTCCATCTTGGTTATAATCAATCCAAATACTTGTTTTATCACGAGAAAAATTAGCAATCTTAACTTCAATTGGATATCCTTTATTTGTTTGAACATTACCTACTATATTAGTAAAATCTTCGTATCCATTATTATCATATAAAGGTGTCGATGCATTATCTATGTCTGCAAATTTAACATTAACTATTCTTTCATAATCATTATTAGTAGAAGTCGCTTGAGCATCACAATAAGTAAGTGCAGTAGATTTTACTTTAATTGTATACTCTTCCACCTGACCATTTCCAACATCTGAACAAGCTGTAGAAAGAGAATTATGAATAGCTGTAGCCCCTGTGAAATTATATTTCACTCTCATTCTCTTCTCTCCTGCTTTAACATCCGCTGGAATCGATAAATCCCCTTTTAAATTAATTAAACCACCTGTTACAACATTTGATACCAACATTGTACCAGCTGTATTGAAATAAGCTTCTCCTGCATCATCAAAATCACCATCTTCATTCCAGTCGATGTATATCACAGTAGCAAAATTATTACTTCCCGATCCTATTCCAGATAAAGTAAATGGCACCGACGTTACATCATCATTGATTTCGAATTTTGTTGCTGTAAAATTTTGATGAGCTTCATACGTTCCAAAAGTAGTAGCCGCTTCATCAGATATTTTTTCAACATCTCCAAATTTGAATGATTTAATTGGAAACATCTGAGCAGGAATCGTACTAATAATCGGTCCACAATAAGGAGCAAACGAATTTTCACCTGTTGTAAATGTAGTTTCCACACAACCTACAGCATCTCCTAAATTATTCGTTGCAACAATTTTAGCAAAATATTTCGTATTAGCCGCCAACGCTTGAGCTGCAGGTAACATATAACCTGAAGATAGTTCTTCTCCATTTATTGCATTGTAATTAGCTGACACACTTCCTAAATACAATTTGTAAGCATGTGCATTTGCAGCAATTCCCCATGTAAAAGTTGGTCTAACAAAAACACCTGTCGCACCATCTACTGGAGTAGAAAGAGTAGTACAACTTGGAAGAGCATCAACCTTTTGTAAAATAGAAATATTATCTAAAAACACTAATGCTCCGTTAGTATTATTCGCACTTGAACTTGTTACTGAAATTCTAAACCTAAAATTTGCTCCATTAACAATTCCATCAGCTATAGAGGCTGTAACATGTACACATTCACCTGTTGTTCCACTATATGGAATCGTAGAAACTGTTGTAAAAGTAGTCCCTATTGAAGCAGTAGAATATTGTACAAGAATATCTCCTTTAAGTTCCCCTACATTATTTTGTAAGAAATCCTCTATGACATAATCAAAGCTAATGTCAACTTGCTTTCCATTAGTCACCATCGCTGCAGGCTTAGTATACGTAAGAGTAGCTGTTTTTCCAGAGGCAGCAGTTCCCACTAAAGCAGCTCCCCAAGCTCTGTCAGCTCCAGTACACCCCGCATTATTATACACTCCTGTATAGCTAGCTGGTGTATAACCTCCAGCTCCAACCCAAGTCGACGGAAGCGTTCCTTCGAACCCCTCTTTAACTGAGACTTGTGCATTCGCGCCAATTCCTAGCGCCATACCACATAATAGTAAAATTTTCTTCATAAATATTAATTAAATATTAGTAATACAAATATACATTTTAAATATCAATACAAAAAAATAATACGGAATTATTTAATAAATAATTAAAATAAACATTATTAAATCAACTTATTAAGTAATTTATAAGAAAATAAATCTATTTTTATTAAAAACAACTAAAATCATTCCTTTGATAGTATTCGATTTTATTTACATTAAAAATGCCTCTAAAAAATAATATTTGAGGCATTTTGAAAACTTTTTTTATTTCATCATTTTGAGAATATCTATCAATTGTTGATTGATTCCTCCTGTTTGATAATCCATCGGTGCAGGCGCGCGATCAATCATAATATTTCCTTCTTTGTCTAAAATAATAAAAGTCGGAATGTATTCTATCTTATAATCAAAGCCAAAGTTATCTTCTCTTCCTGCAAATAACTGTACACCAGACATCTGATTTTCTCTCACCATTTTTTCCCAAATTGGCTTATCTTCTAATTTATCCAAAGAAACACTTACAAAATGAATTGGTGCATTATGAAATTGTTTTTCCAATTCTTTCATAAAAGGAATTTGAACTTTGCAAGGTCCACACCATGTTGCCCAAATATCCATGTAGACATATTTTCCTTTGAAATCTGATAAGTCAAATCGTTTTCCATTGATATCAGCCAAAGAAAAATCTGGTGCTTTTATCAATTCTTTCGGAATTTCTGATTCTGGTGATTCTTTTTTTGCAACAGAATCAATCTTTTCTATTTCAGTAGATTCTTCAATTTTTTGTTCGGATTTATTACAACTAAAAAGTGTAAAAATCGCGGAAAAAATTAGTAGGTTCGTTTTCATTTTATTTTTCAAATAAGTATTAAAAAACTTGATAATATCTATAGGTCTTTCGTCAAAAATAAACATTTAAACGTTAGCAATTTCATAAAATACCTCAATTCACTTGACAAAGGGGTATCTGACATCGTATATTTGCAAAAAATTGTACAATTATGAAAATGAAAACCTCCGATTTCGACTTTACTTTACCTGAAGAACTTTTAGCAGATCGTCCTTCTGAAAACAGAGACGAAGCTCGCTTAATGGTTGTTCACCGTGACACCGGAGAAATTGAACATAGACAATTTAAAGATCTTATCGAGTATTTCGACGAAGGAGATGTAATGATTCGTAACAATACGAAAGTTTTTCCTGCTCGTTTAATGGGAAATAAAGAAAAAACTGGTGCTCAAATCGAAGTTTTCTTGCTAAGAGAATTAGATGCTGAGACTCGTTTATGGGATGTTTTGGTTGATCCAGCGCGTAAAATTCGTATCGGAAATAAATTATTCTTCGATAATGATGATACATTAGTTGCAGAGGTTGTTGACAATACAACTTCTCGTGGACGTACTTTACGTTTCTTATTTGATGGATCTTACGAAGAATTCCGTGCAAAATTGAAAGAATTAGGAGAAACTCCACTTCCAAAATATATTTTACGTGATGTTGAACCAGAAGATGCAGAGCGTTACCAAACAATTTATGCAAAACACGAAGGAGCTGTTGCTGCACCAACAGCTGGTTTACACTTTTCTAAACACTTATTAAAACGTTTAGAAATTAAAGGTGTTGATTTTGCTGAATTAACATTACACATTGGTTTAGGAACTTTTCAAGCTGTAGAGGTTGAAGATTTATCTAAACACAAAATGGAGTCTGAGCAAGTTATTATTCCTCAAGAATCTGCTGATCTTGTAAATCGTGCAATTGACGAGAAGAAAAAAGTTTGTGCTATTGGTACAACTTCTATGCGTTCTATCGAATCTTCTGTTTCTGCAGATGGTCATTTAAATGCATTTGATGGTTGGACGAACAAATTTATTCACCCACCATACGATTTCTCTATTGCAAATTGTATGATTACAAACTTCCACACACCAAAATCTACATTAATCATGATGATTTCTGCGTTTGCTGGACACGATTTAACAATGAAAGCATACAACGAAGCTGTAAAAGAAGGATACAAATTCTACTCTTACGGAGATGCAATGTTAATCTTATAAGACAAGTTTGAGTACAACAAAAAAAGACATACGAAAGCTTTCACAAGCTGAGATTGAAGATTATTTCAAAGAAATTGGAGAAAAATCATTCCGCGCAAAACAAGTGTACGAATGGTTATGGAAAAAGAATGCACATCAATTTGATGACATGACGAATATCTCAAAAGCTCTACGTGAGCAATTGGGAGAATCTTTCCAAATTCAACCTGTTGAAGTTGATCTTCTACAAAAATCTAACGACGGAACCATCAAGAATGCGGTTAAGCTTCATGATGGTAACGTTGTGGAATCTGTTTTAATTCCGACTGATTCTCGCACAACTGCCTGCGTTTCTTCTCAAGTTGGTTGTAGCTTGGATTGTACTTTTTGTGCAACAGCGCAATTAAAACGTATGCGTAACTTAACAGCTGCCGAAATCGTCGATCAAGTTGTGATTATCGATGAAGAAAGTAAACGTTATTTCAATCGTCCATTAAGCAACATCGTATTTATGGGAATGGGAGAACCTTTGTTAAATTATAACGAAGTAATTTCTGCCATCAAAAAAATCACGTTGCCAGAAGGATTGGGAATGGCGCCAAGAAGAATTACAGTTTCTACTTCTGGAATTCCTAAAATGATTGAAAAACTGGCTGACGAAGATTTACGCGTTAACCTTGCGGTATCTTTACATTCGGCTCGAGAAGAAGTTCGTAATGTGATTATGCCTTTTTCTGTTAAATTTCCGTTGACGGATTTAATGGATAGTCTTCAATATTGGTACCAACAAACAGGTTTACGAATCACGTTCGAATACATTGTTTGGGGCGGTGTTAATGACAAAAAAGAAGACATTGATGCATTGGTAAAATTCTGTCGAAAAATTCCTTCTAAAGTAAATATTATCGAATATAATTCGATTGATGACGGAATCTACAAACAAGCATCAGAAGAAGCAGTTAACAATTATATCAAAGCTTTAGAATCCAACAATATTGTGGTAAATGTACGTCGTAGTCGCGGAAAAGATATTGATGCAGCTTGCGGACAATTAGCCAATAAAACTGGAAATGATTAAAACATAATCAAATGAAATATTTAGCCATATTTTTATTTTTGATTCTGACTAAATTCTCTTTCGCGCAAATAGTAGAAAACATCGATACAATTTCTATTGATGATTATAAAATGGAAAGTATCAACTTACCGCCTACTTTGAACGAAATTTCGACTTTAGAATATGAAAAAGAAGATAAAAATGTGGCTTCTTTTTGGGGTTTAAACGATTCTGATTCCAAACCAGAATTGTATCGTTTTGATGCAAAAACAGGTAAAATTATCAATACTATTTTCATCACAAATGCTCCAAATATCGATTGGGAAGAAATGTCTTCGGATGATAATCGAATTTATTTTGCTGATTTTGGAAATAATTTGGGCAAACGAAAAGATTTAGCCATTTATTTTATCCAGAAATCAAACATCGATTATTCAAAATCTTATCAGCAATTAAAAGCTGAAAAAATAGAATTTTATTATCCAGAACAAGAAACTTTTCAGTTCAAAAATATGACGACAAATTGGGACGCAGAAGCATTTTTTGTCTACCAAAATCAATTGCATATTTTTACAAAAGAATGGTCAAATATGTCAACGTCTCATTATGTTGTTCCTATTGACTCTTCTAAAAAACACGCAGCCAAAAAGTTAGAAACTTTTCCTACAAATTACGCTGTAGCTGCTGCTTATATCGATGCTGATGTAAATAGTTCTACCAAAGGAATTTATCTATTGGGCTACACAAAAGAAGCGTTAACTTTTATCAATTGGTTCGATTTGCCAAAAGATAACAATCAGTTATTCTTCACTTCTCAAGTTAAAAAAATAAGTTTACCTTTGGGCTTCACGACACAGTTGGGACAATTGGAAGGTATTTCAGTTTTGCCAACCGAAAACAAAATTTGTTTTAGCGGAGAGGAATTTAACTATAAAGGATTCTATGCAAAACAGGTTGTACATTGCATCAATAATTTTACGAATTAAAAAAATAAATTTTGGGTAACACGGTAGATTTGATTAAAGCTCCGATCGCGGAGGAAATGAAATTGTTTGAACAGAAATTCTTCGAATCGATGAAGAGTAATGTTTCGCTTCTTGACCGTATTTCCAATTATATCGTGCGCAGAAAAGGAAAACAAATGCGTCCGATGTTTGTATTTTTAACTGCAAAATTAAATGGCGAAGTACAAGAACGTACCTATCGTGCAGCTTCTTTTATCGAGCTTATTCACACCGCAACTTTAGTACACGATGATGTAGTGGATGATAGTACATTGCGTCGTGGTTTCTTTTCACTTAATGCGATTTGGAAGAATAAAGTAGCTATTTTGGTGGGAGATTATTTTTTGTCAAAGACCTTAATTATTTCGACTAAAAACAAAGATTTTGATTTACTTGAAGTTGTTTCGGTTGCGATACAGGAAATTTCGGAAGGTGAATTATTGCAAATCGAAAAAGCGCGAAAACTTGATATTACAGAAGATGTATACTTCGAGATTATTCGAATGAAAACGGCAACGCTTATCGCAGCTTGTTGTGAGGCTGGAGCACGTTCTGTTGGTTGTTCGGAAGAAGTAGCGAAAAAAATGCATCGTTTTGGTGAATTGGTTGGAATTGCCTTTCAGATTAAAGATGATTTGTTTGATTATACCACTTCTAATGCAATTGGAAAGCCTGTCGGAATTGACATCAAAGAACAAAAAATGACGTTACCGTTGATTTATTCAATCAATACAGCGAATGAAAAAGACAAAAAATGGTTGATTAATTCGGTAAAACGTTACAACAATGACAAAAAACGTGTACGAGAAATTATTCAGTATGTAAAAGATCACGGCGGAATTGAGTACACGCAAAAAATGATGAAACAATATAGCCAAGAGGCTTTAGATATACTATACGAATTCCCAGAAAGTGAATTTCGAAATTCATTGGAAACAATGGTGAAATACGTTATCGAAAGAGAAAAATAACAAAAGGACTTCTAATTGAAGTCCTTTTTTGTATATTACGATATTGTAAAGCTTTTAAATGAAAAAAGATAATATCATACTTACTATTTCATTATTTTCTCCTCTTTTGTTTTTAGGTTGTATTGTTGCATAATTTTTTCTTTCTCCAAAAACTTATTCCCCTTATGAGTACTATAAAACAATTCATTACAAAGGAAATGTTCAAAAGATATATACAAAATATGAAAGTAGAGGAAATCGATTAATGGTTAGAGTAAAATATTCCGATTATTATTTACCTTATGAAAATGCTAATCAATTTATCGAAATAGGTGATTCAGTTGTCAAGAATAAAGGTAAAACATCTTTACATATTTTTAGAAATAAAATTTTAATAAAAAGTTTAATTATAGAATAAACATATCTAATCATATTACAATTAAAAATCTCATTAAAATCTTCTTAAATTACTCACAAAAAAAGCTGCTACAAATTGTAAAAGCTTCCATATATTATTCTAAATATTTATTAATTTAACCCGTTGTGCATTTTGATTACTAAATAATAAAGTTGTTCATTTGATTGAAAATCAGTAAATTGCTTTAACCACAAAACATTTACAATGAACAACTTACTTGCAAATTACGAAAGAATATTGGAAGTTCTACGAAAAATTTCCACAGATACACTTTTAATTTAT
>NZ_DLJR01000038.1:1461-75825 GCF_002484365.1 Empedobacter sp. UBA7611 | reverse complement strand
CAACTTTTGATACTGATCCCTAATTGTACATTTTTCATGGGGATAAAGATAAAAAAAAGCTACTTTGCAGTAGCTTCTTGTTGTAAAATTTTTTGACTCACACGTCGAAAAATGTAACTTTTAAGATACTTTTATGGTGTCTTCATAGGTTTAGAAAACAAAGCATCAAAGTTTAATACTTAGTTTGAAATCGATACCACAAATATATATACTGAATAATATCTATCATTAAAATAGAGTTCAGATTTCGTTAATTCACGTTTCAGCAAGGTGAATTGTGAATTTATTCAGGTGAAATTTTAATCAACTTTCAAAATCATTCGAACTTTTGTTCCTTTTTCATGAAAATCTATAAAAATATTTTCTTCAATATTATGATTAAGCAATTGTAAACGCTCATTAATAATTTTAAGTGCTTTCGAATCGTGAGTTTTATTTTGCGTAATTTGTGTTGTATTTCCTTTTCCGTTATCTTCAATAATTATTTCTAAATAATCAATTTTTATTCTAATAATCAATTTGATAATCGGTTGCAAATGGTTTTGATCAAATGCGTGAACAAAAGAATTTTCGATAATTGGCTGAATCAACATTGGCGGAATTTTGATACGATAAATATCCAATTGGCTATCAATTTGAACATCAAATTCTATTTTATTTTTCCATCTAAAATTCTCAACTTCAACATATAATTTCAAAAAATCAATTTCATCTTTCAAACTAATTTCATCTTTTGTTGAAAGATTTAACATCTGACGAATCAAATGAGAAAAACGTCCCAACGAATTTAACGCATTATCAATATCATTATCCAAAATATAAAACTGAATAGAATTCAACACATTGAAAATAAAATGCGGATTCATTTGAGATTGTAAGGCTGTTAACTTCGTTTCGGTTAATTGTCGCTCTAATTGCAAACGTTGATTTTCTTGTGTATTTTTCTCATTTAATTGACTAATTTTTAATTGATTAAATTTATTTAACGTCTTGATTTTATTTGTATTATAACGATAAATAATCAATCCTAAAATTAAGACTGACAACAAAATAAAATAAATATTCAAGTAAAAAGGTTCGTCAACATTCAACGAAACCAAATCAATAATTTGTTTTTGTCCGTTGCTTGTATCTGTTATTTCTAATTGAATACGATATTTACCATATGGTATATTCCGCAAATAAATAGATGGGTTATAAAAATACTCATTCCACTTTTCATCAGGATTTACACGATATCTGTACTTATAACTTTGAGCGAAATTAGCATCAACGACAGCAAAATTTAGTGTAATATTGTTCTCATTATTTTTTAAATTCAAATCTTTATCAATCAAATCAAACCACATAAATTTATCTATCCCAAAAGATTCATCATTAATTTTAAAACTTGTAATAATAATCTCTTTCGACTGATTTTTTTGCTTTAATAAATTCTCAAGATTTAACTTATAATAACCATTTTCAACACCAATTGTAGCCGTTTTTCCGTCAAAAATAGACGAATGTATATCCTTATTCACAAAACCTTGTTCATTGCCAATCATATATGTTTTACCATTATTGAAAACGAGTAAATTACGATTGGTTCCAATTAAAATTGAGTTCCCAAAAATGTCAATTGAACTAATATTTTCTCCACCAATTTCACGAATATTAATTACTTTTTTTGTGATTAACTCATCTCCCTTTATCTCTAAAATATAAACTTTCGCAAATTCTGTTGCAACCAACAACTGATTATCTCCAACACATTTTATCATTTTAATTTTAGATTCTTTAAACTGATTATTTTGCAAATACGAAATAAAATTTCCATTTTCATACTTGAATAATCCATCTAAAGAAGATCCAAAAAATACAGCTTTTTTATTTTGACAAATCGAAACAACATCTTTCGGAACATTCGCTTGCGTAGCTGAATATGCGTGATATTTTAGATTATTCAGATCATCAAAAACCAAAATTCCTCCAAAAGGATTTGTCTGAATAAATTGATTATTAAAATATGTAAATTGACTTGTTCGATTAGGTAAATAATCTTTGAATTCTCCATTAAAATCTAACTCGAAAAGTCCTAAATTAGTTGCTATAATGAACGAATTGTGACGGATAATCATTTTATAAAAACGAAGGTTTTTTTCTTTCAAATCAAAATCAATTTCATAAAAATCTTTATTTGATTGACTTAAAAAATCTTTGAATTTTGACTTATTTCTAAGCATATATTGATAAAAAGCATCTCTCTTTATCTGCTTATTGAATATATTATTCTCCTGAAAATAAAGTCCATCTGGCGTTAAAAAATATTGTGTATTCGCAACTTTTAGAATTTCAATAACCCTTTTATTATCAATTGTTGAAAAATCTAAAAAATGATTAAAATGAACTTCAAAAAGCCCTTTATCAGCGCTTCCAACATAAATTAAATCATCGGTTTTACTGCTAAACACTCGATAAGGATAGTCCGAAGTGATTTTAAAATTTTCTGTTTGATCTGTTATTTTATTATTCTTTAACTCCGCAACCATGCCATTTCCCGCACCCGTTTCGTAACCAGCTAATAAAAGAGAATGACGTTTATCTGAAATGTTGTGATTTCTAAAAACTGGAAAATCATACGTTTTAAAATTCAATTTTTTATTCAAAAAATCGTTTATCGGAATAATATTAAGACCTTTAGAAGATGACAAATACAAATCATTATTATTCAAAAAACTATAATTAATTCGATTGAAAGGATTGACCAACTTCAACTTATCGCGATGAACTTCATAAACACCATGATCTATTGTTGCAACATAAACCTTGTTTTGATATTCGAAAAAAGATACCGCTTCGAACACAATATTGTTATTTTTTTCAAAAGAAGGATTATAAATTTTCTTTGATTTTGTATCAATAATCGAAACACCACCTTGCGCAGCAACATATATTAAATCATCTAAATAAAATAAATTTCGAACACGATCCGAAACTAATCCTTTCGCTGTATTAATTTGTTCAAAACGTTGACCAGTAAATTTCAATATCCCTTGTCCGTAACTTCCGAACCAAACATTATATTGCCTATCTTCTATTATTGTCCAAACATTATTGTATTGTACTTTCTCGAAGCGTTTCATCATTTTGAAATTGTCCATGTCTTTCACAAATACGCCAAAACGAGTTCCAACCCACAAGATTTTACGAGAATCTTTGTAAACACTCAAAATCTCATTGGCAGGCAAGCCATTTTCGTACGTGTATTGTTTTGTCAGAACATATTGCGCAGAAAGTTGATGAGAACAAAGAAATAAAACAAGTAAAAAAATGAAGTTACGCAACCACATTCGATAAAATTTTATACCCCAAAGAAGTCACAGGAAGATTTAATTCACCATCTTTTGGATGACAATTCAGAATCAATAAATTGTTTCGTTTATCAAATTTTTTAGCAAAATTAATATTAACCAAATACGATCTATTGACACGGAAAAAATTGGTTTGATCAATTAAATTTTCTACTTCTTTCAACGTTTTAGTTACCATGTACGCCTCTTTTTCGGTAAAAATTGTACAATAACTATCATCTGCTTTACAATAAATAATATCTTCAATTTTCAGTACCAAAACCTCTGTTATAGATGGAATAAATATAATTCCATGCTCATTTTTGAAAACATCTTTCAGATTATCAGTTTCTACTTCATCTTCAAAATCATCTGCAATATTAATAATCTCTTTCGTTATTTTTGTTTGATTTTGACGCTCTACAAAACGATTCAATAATACTTTAAGATCAGAAATTGAAATAGGTTTCATCAAATAACCCAAACATCCCCATTGATTTACAGCTTCTAAAATATAGTCTGAATGAGCTGTTGTGAAAATGACATCAAACGTAATATCATCGAAATAATCAAATAATTTAAACCCAAATTCCTCTGGCATGTGAATATCCAAAAAAACGATATCTGGTTGATTTTCCTTAATTTTTTCAACGCCTTCTTTTACAGAATTTGCAGTATCAATGGAAACAAAAAAATCTGGCAAAGCATGTTGAATAATTTTCTTTAACCCTTGTTGAGCAAAGTGTTCATCATCTATAATAAGAGCTTTGTAATGATTCATTTGAGTTTAATTTGTTACAAATATAAACTAAAAAAGGATGCTCCGTAGAACATCCTTTGATTATGATTGAAGTAATATTTTTAAACTCTTTTCGATTTTAATTGTAAAAAGATTGCTGCAATTATTGATCCTACCGAAGCCATAATAAAGCCAACCCACAATTGCGAATTAAATCCTAACCCCATTGCAATCGGAATTCCTCCTAAAAATGCACCTAAAGCATTTCCGATATTAAAACTTGCTTGACCAGCTGCTGCTGCCAAAGTTTCTGATCCTTTTCCATTATTAATCAACATCATTTGAATTGGCGAACCAATTGTAAACGCAATTAATCCTGTAATAAACGACATGATGTACGCCATAATTTGTATATGAGAAGTGAAATAAACAATCACTAAACAAACCGCCATCGACGCAAAAGAGATGATTGCAGCCTTATTTGGCGACATGGTATCTGCCAATTTTCCACCTATAAAATTACCAACAAACATTCCTAGACCAATCAAAGTCATAATGATTGGAACTTTTGTTTTAGGTAAATCTGCCACATTTGTCATTAATGGAGAAATGTAACTTATCCACGCAAATAATCCTGAAGTTCCAATAGAAATCATCACAATTAATACCCAAGCTTCCCATTTTTTGAAGAAACTTAATTGTTCTACTAAACTTCCTTTATTAGTATTTTTAAGATTTGGAACCCAAAGAGAAATCGCTAACATTGTGATTAATCCTAAACTTGCAATAATCCCAAATGTTAATCGCCACGAAAAAACTTGTCCTAATTTCGTCCCTAATGGAACACCGACCAAATTAGCAAACGTTAATCCTGCAAACATAATCGAAATAGCTTGCGCTTCTTTTCCTTTTGTTGCTAATTGTGCTGCCACAACAGATCCTACACCGAAGAATGCTCCATGAGGTAAACCAGACATAAAACGAGCAATTAATAAGGTATTGTAACTTGGTGCAATAACAAAAAGTGAATTAAAAATGGTAAACAATAACATAAAAAAGATTAAAACTTTTTTAGGCGAATATTTACTTGTAGCCATAATTAATGTTGGAGCTCCAACCATTACGCCCATTGCGTACATTGATATAAAATTCCCTGCTGTTGGAATTGAAATATTCAAATCTTTTGCAAAATCTTCTAAAACTCCCATCATCGAAAATTCCGTCATTCCGATGGCTAAACCTCCCATTGCTAAGGCAAGTAAACTCTTTTTTACCATTTATTCTTCTATTCTTCGTATAATTCTATCGGCAAACCATCGGGATCTTCAAAAAAAGTGAACTTCTTTTGCGTGTATTCATCCACACGAATTGGCTCTACCGTTACATTTAACTGCGTTAGTTTTTCTACTTCATTTTCTATATTTTCCACAGCAAAAGCAATATGTCTCAATCCAGAAGCTTCTGGTCGAGAAACACGTTTTGGTGGATTAGGAAAAGAAAATAATTCGATGCAGTAATAATTTTGCAAAGCTAAATCTAATTTATAAGAATCACGTTCTTTTCGGTAAACTTCTTGCACAATTTCGAATCCTAAAATTTCTGTGTAAAAATGTTTTGATTTTTGATAATCCGAACAAATGATTGCAATATGATGAATTTTTTTTAATGCTAACATAATTTATGCGTAATGATTATTTTTTGCTCTTTCATATTGTGGCAACCACTTTATATCTTCTTCTAACTCTTTTGCAGCACGTAATGCGAAATATGGATCGCGTAATAATTCTCTTCCTAAAAAGATTAAATCTGCTTTTTCATTTTGAAGAATTTCTTCGGCTTGTTTTGGCTCAAAAATTAATCCAACAGCTCCAGTAATGATTTCGACTTGGTTTTTAATTTCATTTGCGAATGGAACTTGATAATTTTTTTTGACATCAATTTTTTGATGACTCACTCCTCCTCCAGACGAAACATCAATCACTTCTACTCCATTTTGTTTTAAAATTTTACACAATTCAATTGTTTCATCTAAATTCCAACCATTTTCTGCCCAATCCGAAGCTGACAAACGAACCCAAAGCGATTGAGTTGTAATATATTTTTGCATTTCAGCAACAATTTCTAACACAAAACGAATTCTATTTTCGAAACTTCCTCCATATTCATCTATTCGATTATTAATTAAAGGCGAAAGAAATTGATGAACCAAATAACCATGTGCACCATGAATTTCTAAAATTTCAAAACCAGCTTTTATAGCACGATCCGTTGCTTTTCCCCATTCTTTTACAACATTTTTAATTTCAGAAATTGTTAATTGATGTGGAATTTCATCTGATTCATTAAAAGGTAAAGTAGAACTCGAAACTGTTTTCCAACCATTTTTTTCGTTAGATTTTATTTGATTGTGTCCCAACCAAGGCTTTTCTGTACTTGCTTTTCGTCCTGCATGCGCTAACTGAATCCCAGGAACGCAATTGTATTTTTTGATTTCGGAATTTAATTTTTGATATGCTTCGATATGCTCATCTTTCCAAATTCCTAAATCACCGTACGAAATTCGACCTTCTGCAACAACCGCAGTTGCTTCTTGTATAATCGCCGAAACATTGCCCACTGCACGCGAAACATAATGTTGAAAATGCCAATCATTTGGAAAACCATCTTCCGAAGAATATTGACACATTGGCGACATGATAATTCTATTTTTTAATGAAATAGATTCATTTATATTGAGTGATTCAAATAATTTGCTCATTACTTGTTTTTTTTTGATTTGATAAATTTGGAATAAAATTCGTGAATTTGATTGATTTCTTAAAATGATTCAGCTTAAAAATAGTTTAAATTTTAATCTTTCATAAAAATTAAAAAAGCTTAGAAACACGTGAAATCATAAATAATTTTAACAATTTATTTAAAACTGACAAAAAACATAAATTTAAAAAAAACTAATAATCAATCCGATATCATAGTAAATATCTAAGGTTCAGAATAATTTTTAATAAATCTTTCATTGTTTCTTAGTTTGTTCGTAATTTTACAAAAAAGTGAATTTTGGAAAAGAAAAAGATTGTCATTTTAGGTGCTGGATTTGCCGGACTTAAATTAGCCCGTAAATTAAATAATAACCCACACTTTTCTGTTACACTTATTGACCGCTATAATTACCACCAATTTCAACCCTTATTTTATCAGGTTGCAACTGCAGCGATTAACGCAAGTGATATTTCGTTCCCTATTCGAAAAGTATTTCAAGGGAGTAAAAATGTGAGCGTTCGTTTAGCCGAAGTTACAGCAATTAAGAAAGATCAAAATATTGTTGAAACCACAATCGGGGATTTTTCCTACGACTATTTGGTTGTTGCCATGGGATGTACCACAAATTTCTTCGGGAACAAACAAATTGAGGAATTATCATTCCCAATGAAATCGACAAATGAAGCTTTAACGCTTAAAAATCGATTACTAACAAACTTCGAGAGTGCATATTCTGCAGAATCTCCAGGAGAATTGGAAGAAATTATGAATATTGTTGTTGTAGGTGGAGGACCAACAGGAGTTGAGCTTTCAGGTGCAATTGCGCAAATGAAAAAATTCATTCTTCCGAAAGATTATCCAGATTTAGATTTCTCTAAATTGAATATTTATTTGATTGAAGGAGGTCCAAATTTATTAGGTCCAATGTCTGAATTGGCGCACAAAAAGTCTTATGAATATTTGACAAATATGGGCGTAAATGTTTGGACAGAAGGTCGCGTAACTGACTACGATGGAAAAACAATTTCTTTGGCTGATGGTCGTACAATCAATACTCGAAATTTGATTTGGGCTGCTGGAGTTATGGGAAATGTGCCTGAAGGAGCAGTAAAACAAGAAGATTTGCAACGAGGAAATCGTTTGAAAGTAGATCGTACTTCTAAAGTTTTAGGAACTGAAAACATTTATGCAATTGGAGATATTTCTTCGATGGAAACACCGAAGTATCCTCATGGACATCCACAATTAGCACGTGTTGCAGGAGATCAAGCTGAACAATTGGCGAAAAACTTTGACAAATTAGGACAAGGTTTATCTGAAGATAAATTGACATTGTTCGAATACAAAGATCCAGGTTCTATGGCAACAATTGGTAAACGCAAAGCAGTTGTCGATTTACCTAAATTCTCTTTCTCTGGACGTTTGGCATGGTTTACATGGATGTTTTTGCACTTGATGTTAATCTTGACTGTACGTAACAAATTAGCTATTTTCTTAAACTGGGCACAAACTTATTTTACAAATGATTCATCATTACGTATTATTGTTCGTCCAACGAAAAAAGATTTTAGATTTAATTTGAAAGGTTATCGCCGTTTCCCAAAGAATCGTGATAAAGAAGTAGAAGCTTAATCAAAAAAGTATATCAATAAAAAACACCGCTAAAAATTTAGCGGAGTTTTTTTTATCTATAAATTGAAATTTTATTTTCTTGCAGAAGGTCTTCTCACTCCTGTTTTTACTCTTTCTGTTGTTGCTGATTTTGCATTTACAGCACCTTTTGCAGATTTGTTGTATAATTGAATGAAATCAAACAATCCGTCAAAATCACCCGTCAATGTTTTACCATTCGAAACTCTCAAAGCAAAGTTTGTAGACAATAAACTTCTGTTATAAGGATCAAAATAATTTTTTAAGTTAATAGATCCTGAAGAGAAATCTGTATCTAATAATGCAAATGTTCCTGAATTAAGAACTGGTACATAATTTTGCATAATAGGATCTTCGTAATATTCGATATAATCCAATCCTCTATCATTATTTTCTGTTACGTAAGTTCCATTAAAATTTAAATCACCTCTTTGAAAGATTTCTAAATACAAATAAGAGCCATATAATTTTCCATTTTTAGGAACCGGATTCGTCGATAACTCTACACTATAATAATATCCTCCATCTGCTTTTTCAATATCAGCTACAACTGCATTTCGAAGCGGAAAAGAAACGCCATCATAATTGATTTGTCCAACATTTACAATTTCTGGTCCGTTGTCATAGTATCCATCATCATTATTCACACAAGATGTTAATGATATAGACGAGACCGTTAACATTGCTAAAAATATAATTTTTTTCATAATTTCTAAATTTTCAAACTAATTATAATGCCAATATTACAAATAGCGTGCTAAAAAATAACAACAACCAGTTTTGGCATAAAAAAAGTGTCACACAAACGTGCAACACTTTGATATTAAATAAAATATTTTTTAACAGAAAATTATCCTTTGATAACGATTTCCATTTTTTCTTGCTCTTCTAAAGCCAATTCCAAATCAACCAAGATACGTCCTGAATGTTCATCAGCGATAATTTTTTTACGTTGAGCGATATCCATCTGTCTTTGTGGTGGAATTGTAAAGAAAGATCCCGCAGAAGCTCCACGTTGTACAGGAACAACAGCTAAACCATTTTTCACAGAATTTCTGATACGGCTGTAAGCATCTAATAATCTTTGTTCGATTTTAGCAGAATATTCAGAAGATAATTTCAATAAATTACTTTCTTCTTTTTCTGTATCTTTTACAATTGTATCCAACTCAGCTTGTTTGTGAGATAAATGCTCTTTCATTGAATTTAATTTTGCATTAAATTCTTCAACTTGTGCATTTTTTTGAGAAATTTTAACTGTAAACTCGCGAATACGTTTTTCAGATAACTCAATTTCCAAACCTTGATACTCAACTTCTTTAGCTAAAGCATCAAATTCTCTGTTATTTCGTACGTTATCTTGTTGTTTCGTGTATTTTTTAATTAAAGCTTCAGCATTTTTGATTGCTTCTTTCTTCAATTTAATTTCTTCATCCAAACCTTTAGTTTCGTCAACTATTTTTTGGATTCTCGTTTCTAATTGTGCAACATCGTCGCTCAAATCTTCAACTTCTAAAGGTAATTCACCTCTTGTGTTTCTGATTTCATCTAAACGTGAATCAATTAATTGCAAGTCGTATAACGCGCGAAGTTTTTCTTCTACGCTTAGTTCTTTGATATTTTTTGTTTCAGACATAGTTAACAATAATTAACAGGATTGGTATTAATTCCAGAATTAAAGACCACAAAATTAGTAAATTTTTCTTTAAGATACGAAGTTATTAAGTTTTTTGTAAACTGTTCCGATTCAAAATGCCCAATATCTGCCAAAACAAGCTTATTTTCAGCAGTAAAAAAATCGTGATATTTCAAATCTGCCGTGATATAAATGTCCGCTCCAGCCGAAATTGCATTTTTTATTCCAAATGCGCCAGAACCTCCAAGTACAGCAACCTTCTTTATTTTTTTGTTTAATAATTTCGAATGACGAATAACGGGTGTATTCATTTGAGTTTTTAGATAATTGAAAAAATCGAGTTCTTCCATTTCATTTTCTAACTCTCCAATCATTCCAATTCCAATATAATTGTTTTGATTATTCAACGAAATAACAGAATAAGCAACTTCTTCGTACGGATGATTTTTGAATAAAGCATTCATCACATCACCTTCCAAATGTTGCGGAATCACAACTTCTATTCGCGATTCGTTTACTGTTTCTAGCTTACCAACTTCACCAATAAAAGGGTTTGCGCCAGCAGTTGGTCTATAATTTCCAGTACCTTCTACCGCAAAACCGCACGAATCATAATTCCCAATTTTTCCTGCACCCGCTTCATACAACGCAGATTTCAATTGCTCAGCATGTTCTGTTGGCACATAAGTAATCAATTGTTTGATGGTTTGAGACTTTGGAATAAGAATTTTAGTATTCAATAAAGATAATTGTTCAGAAATTTTGAAATTAACACCAACTTTCGAATTATCTAAAGCCGTATGCGTTGCATAAATATTAATTCCATTTTTGATCGCTGTCATCACTGCTTTTTCAACATAATTTTTTCCGTTCAATTTCTTTAAACCAGAAAAAATAATTGGGTGAAAACTCACAATCAAATTACAATTTTTCTCAATCGCTTCTTCCACAACTTCTGGCGTTGTGTCCAACGTTACCAAGATCTCTGTTACCTCATTATTGTAATCACCAACTAGCAATCCAACATTGTCAAAATCCTCTGCATACGCCAAAGGCGCTATTTCTTCCATCGCCAAAGCGACATCTTTTACTCGTATCATTTCTCTTTTAAAAGCAATTTTTCTGTAGGCAAATCATTTTCGATGCCTTTCCAATACGATTCAAAATTAAACTTTTCTAACAACTTTCTTGAAGCAACATTATCAGGATCGATGACAGCCATTACTTGCAAATCAGGAAATTTTTCTTTTGATTCTGCTAATAAATGTTCGCAAATCATTGATCCAAAACCTTTTCTCCAAAATTCTTTTTTCAATAAATAACCTATTTCAAGTGAATTTTCAATATGTTTATTATACACCAATTTACAATCACCTAAAAGATTATCATTTTCATCATAAACTTTGAAAAAACCTAAGTTTTCATCAGCTTCTCCTTTTTCTAAGATTGATGTAAATTTATGATTTGCTTGCTCTTCGTTCAAACCTTTACCAGAGATGTATTTCATCACTTCGTCGTCTTGAACAAGTTTAAAAAAGTTATTAAAATCTGTAGGTTTATATTTTTCGAACCGAATTTTCTTCATGAAATTTTGTTAATGCTTTTAATAAATTGATTTGATTAATCGTACGATTTAGATTTTGTTTTGGATAAGAAATCGAATAATAAATATCGTTTTCTAAATAATCTGCCAAAAATCTAACCGCCTGAATATAAATCACAATATACGCAACAAAATCCATATTATCAAGCTCGACAGGCGTCAACACATTTTTTAGGTGTTCTTGAAAACCTTTTTTAACAGCCAAATAATAATCTGCAGAAAAACCATTTTCTCCATTTGGATCGTCTTCAGCTTTCAGGTTTGCATATGTACGAATCATATCTCCAAAATCGCACAAAATATTTCCTGGCATTATTGTATCCCAGTCTATCACAGCGATTGCTTGCGAATGATTATCATTATTGAATAAGAAATTACTGATTTTTGCATCGGCATGAACGACACGTTTTGGGAAATCTATTTCTAAATATTTTTCAACTTGATATAGATTATCCAAAATATAAGCAACTTCTTCTTTCGTTTCTTCTAAACGCTCTGTTGAAGCATTTTTCAATGCATTTTTGAAATCATTTACACGTTTATGATAATCTAAAAACCCGACAATCGAAGGATGAATTTCATCAACATTAACATCTAACAAATACGAATGAAATTCACTAATTGTTTTCGCCGCTTCGTATGCTTGTTCCGCAGATTCCACTTTCTCAAAACAAATAGAATTTGGAATAAAAGAAGTCATCCTCCAAATTTCTCCATCTTCTTTTGCTAATAAATTTCCTTGCAAATCTTTTACAATTTCGATTACCGAATTTTGATAATTCTTTGCTTTTAGATGACGAGAAATGATGTCAATATTGTTAGAAATTACTTCTGGTTGAGGAAAAACGTGCGTGTTTATTTTTTGTAAAATATTTTTTTTTCCTTCGTACTCAACTTCATAAGTAGAATTAATCCAACCAGAACTGATTGGATTAACACTAACTTGATCTATATTTTCGAAATAATGTTTTAATATTTTCTCCATTATATTTTATGTCCAAAGTGAATTTGGATATTTTTGATCATTGATTAAATTTTGAATAGAATTTACTACAACTTCTCTGTCTTCTGGATAAGTCATTCCGAACCAATTGTCATCCGATTTTTCTACAATCACTTCTAATTGATCTTCTTTGATCATATCATTTACAACTTTCGGCAAGAAAAATTCTGCTTTCAATTGAGAAGCATTTTCGAGAAGAAATTCCTCAAATTTATCTTCTAATTTTCTAAAAATAGAAGGATGTAAAACGAAGAAATTCATCGAAACAGCCGTATCTCCGTCCAATGGTAAAACGTTATCATCTTCTTCGAAAACAATTTCTTTATTTTCGTTAGAATAGATATTTGTACGCTCTACAACATTCTCCAAATGACCGTTTGTTACCGTGCAAACTCCACGAGAAACAGAACCATTTTCGCTAATCGTATTGGCCAATTTGTACGCAACCATACCATAAGTATTTGCTGTAATTTTTTCGTTTTGAACCAATTCATTTGCTTTCTCAAATGCTTTACGACCATAAAAATCGTCTGCATTAATCACAATAAATGGATTGTTTAAATGATTTTTTGTAATCATTAAAGCATGTCCTGTTCCCCAAGGTTTTTCACGTTTTTCTATTGTATCATAAATTCCTCTCGGAACAGATGTATACGTCGTTTGAAGAACAAATTCTACTTTACCTCCATTTTTTTCAATTAAATTTTGAAAATATTTTTTAGTTTCTGCATTAAATTGTTCATTAATAATGAATACAAAATGTTTTATTCCGCAAGAAAAAGCATCGAAAATTGAATATTCCATCAACGTTTCTTTACTTGGTCCAATTGGATCAATTTGTTTTTGTCCTTTGTAGCGGCTTCCCATTCCACCTGCTAAAATGACTAATGATAAGGTTTTAGAATCCATAATCTTCTGTACCAAAAACTGGTTTTCTTGTTTTATATTTTCCTCTTGTAAAGTCTGGCATTTCTTGAGAAGTACCATTTCCTTCGATAGATTTTTCACTTAATGGTGTTACTGCATACCAAGTTGCTAAATCATATACATCGAATGGGAATTCTTTGTTTGCTTTAATACATTCGATAAAATCATTCATTAAGAAGAAATCCATTCCTCCGTGCCCAGCACCTTCTGCCTGAGTTTCGTATTTTTTCCAATATGGATGATCGTAAGTTTTTAAATGATCTTCTGAACTTGCCCATTTGTGAGAATGTTTCATTTCATCTTCGAAATAAATGAAACCTTGACTAAATCCTCCTGAACCGATATCTTGCCAAATACCATCAGTTCCTTGAATACGGAAACCTAAGTTATATGGACGCTGTAAAGATGTATCGTGCGTTAATAAGATTGTTTCTCCGTTTTCACATTTTAACATTGTTTGAACGATATCTCCTTGTTTGAATTTAACTTTTGCATTTGGATGATCTGCACCTCCATTCTTCACGATATAATCAGTTAAACCAGCTTGTTGAGAAGCCATAGAAGTTAAATGTGTAATTCTATTTCCACGGTTAACATCCATCATTGTACCGATTGGTCCTAAACCATGCGTTGGATATAATTCTGCATTACGTTTTACATAATGATTTGTACGCCAAGCAGCTTCAGAGAAACCTTTGTCTCCAAATTCAACTCCACCACCATAAGGTTGTTTACCATCGTTAAATAATACATTTCTTAAATCGTGTTGGTAACCACCTTGTCCATGAACAATTTGACCAAACATTCCTTTACGAACCATATTCATTACAGCCATAACATCGCGACGGTAACAAACATTCTCCATCATGAATACAGGAACTTTCGTTTTTTCGTATGTATCTACGTAATCCCAACATTCTTGTAAATTCATCGCTCCACACACTTCTAAACCTACAATTTTACCCGCATTCATTGCTGCAATTGTTTGCTCAGCGTGAAATTCCCATGGCGTAGCTATAATTACAGCATGAATTTTCTTATTCTTATATAATTTTTTATATCCATCTAAACCTTTAAAATACTCTACAGGTTTTTTATTATGTTTTGCAAAAATTTTGTTTGAACGATCAATCATTCGTTGATCTGGTTCAGCGATCCCAACAACTTCTACATCATTTCTTTTTAATAACTCATCTAAATGTACCTGCCCTCTCATTCCACAGCCAACAATTCCTACTTTCACCTTATCAATTTTTGATGAAAAATCAAATAATGAATCTGGTGATACTAATGCTACCGTAGATGCTGCAGCAGTCGATTTAATAAAATTTCTTCTGTCCATAGTTGTATTTAATTGTTTGCTTTATTTTTTAAAAATGCAAAATATGAAAAATAATCAATAAAACTTTCTGCTTATAAGTAAAATTAGTAGGTTTTAGGCGAATCCTTAGGAAATACTATAATAAATTCTGTCGTAGTAACATTTTCGTTTTTTGATTTAATTGCAGATAATTTTTCATTTAAATCTTCACTTTCTAGAATTTCAATTACAGCGATTTTGAGCTCAGGTCGAAAAAATTTCAAATACCAATAAATTCCGCCATAATTTTTAGAATGATAATCACCATTGTAATGAATAAATAGATTATTTTTCTTCAAATTATTCAAAATTGATTCTGCCATTGTTGCATCCTTTGTAGCTTGTGCTGCAACAAACTGTTTTGCCTTCACTCCAGCATGATCTCCCATCATTTTAATCATCTCAGGATAACCAGGCGCATCATAATCTATCGTAATAGGAAGTTTCGCAATAAAGACTTTCTCATTATTTGGAACTGTATCCAAAGCTTCAAGTCCATTCTTAGCGACATACGAAGCATATTTGCGCGTTACATTAGTTGCTACAAAATCTAAATTCTTTTCTTTCGCAAAATCAACAAGCGGTTTGTAATCTGTTTTGTAATTATTCCAAAGCTTTGTACTCTTTTGAAACTCATCATCCGTCGTTTTGCTTTTCAAATAATTCGTTAAATCATTTTGTTGATGACGCTCGAACATTTCTGCTCCAAGAATCAGTTGTTTTCCTTTTATCTTATACAATTCTTTTGTCGTTTGCAATTGCAACCAATGATTTACCGCATTATTATGATGTTCACCAAATAAAACAACATCATATTTTGCTAATTCTTTAATCATTTTATCAAAATCAACTTTCTTTTCTTGTTGATTATAAATTTGATAAGTTTTTCCGTTTTGCGCTTTAGCCTGAATTGTTAGTACAATTAATAAGGTATAAAGTATCGTTCTCATGTTATTTAAATTAATTCTAAATTGTAACAAATTAACAAAAAACTCTACATATAAAGAAAACAAATTCAACTACTATGAATAAAGTTCTTGAAATTAATCAACTTACTAAAAAATTTGGCAGTTTTACAGCGGTCAACAATGTCTCTTTTTCGGTAGAAAAAGGAAACGTTTATGGATTACTTGGTCCAAACGGAAGTGGAAAATCGACAACATTAGGAATGATTCTTAATGTAATCAATCCTACAGCGGGTTCGTGGAAATGGTTTGATCAAGAACCAGATAACGATTCATTAAAAAAAATTGGTGCAATTATCGAAAGCCCAAAATTCTATCCTTATTTATCAGCAGAAAAAAATCTTGAAATTGTTGCTGATATTAAAGAAGTTAATTATGCGAAAATTGACGAAAAACTTGAATTAGTTGGATTACTTTCTCGTAAAAAAGATAAATTTCAACAATATTCGTTGGGAATGAAGCAACGTTTGGCTATTGCGGCTGCGTTGTTAAATGATCCTGAAGTGTTGATTTTAGACGAACCTACAAATGGTTTAGATCCACAAGGAATTATTCAGATTCGTGAATTGATTATTAAAATTGCGCAACAAGGGACAACAATTATTTTGGCCAGTCATTTATTAGACGAAGTCGAAAAAGTATGTTCGCATGTGGTGGTTCTTAATCAAGGAAAAATGCTTTATGCGGGTTCTGTAGATCAAATGAATTCAAGTTTTGGAAGCATCGAAGTTGCTGCGCAAAATATGGAAAGTTTGGAATATACATTAAAAACGTTCTCATTCGTTTCGAAAGTTACTAAAGAAAATAACAAACTTTTTGCTGTTTTATCAGAAGAAAAAGATCCTGCAGAAATCAATAAAATGCTTTATGAACAAGGAATTATCGTGAATCATTTAGTAAAACGTAAAGAATCTTTAGAACAACAATTTTTCCAACTAATCCAAAAACAGAACTAACATGAAAAGATTATTTAGCATAGAATGGAATAAATTATTCTACAACAAAGGAACACGAATTTTCATCATTTTATATTTTGTGATGATTCTGTTAATGGGAATTACGTTGCCGAATTTCAAACCAAATATGAATGGAATCGAAATTGATTTAATCAAATTAGGTGCATTAGAGTTTCCTGTAATTTGGCATAATATCACGTGGTTAATTGGTTTTGGAAAATTCTTTTTAGCTATTATTGTTATTAATAATATTACAAACGAATACTCTTTCGGAACTTTCAAGCAAAATACAATTGATGGTTTATCTAAAACTGAATTTTTAAACACAAAAGTTTTGATGAACGTTGTGATAACTTTGATTTCTACACTTTTAGTTGGCGTTTTAGTTTTTGCATTAGGTTCTATTTTTAGCGAAAAGTTTGATTTTGTAAACGGAATCGAATTCTTAGGAGGATATTTCGTCGAAATCTTCGCTTATATTGTATTCGCCATGTTTTTATCATTCCTATTAAAGAAAAGTGCTTTTGCGATTTTATCTTTAATTGTTTTGAATATTATAGAATCTGTTGCTAAAGTTGTTGAATTTTTAGTTCGATTTGGTAAAAATCCTCCAAAAAATCCTGAAGAAATTAAAATCTTAACTAATTATTTACCACTAAACTCAAACGGAAAAATAGTTGATTATCCTTCTGTAGATATACAAAAAGCAATTATGGAAGGTAAGTTATTTGTTGCCGATCATGTACAATGGGATCATTTTGCTGCAAATGTTTTCTACATCATTTTATTTCTTGGTTTATCCTTATTAATTATCAAAAAAAGAGATTTATAAATTATAAATATTTCATAAAAACAAGAAAACCTCCAAATTTGGAGGTTTTCTTCTTCAAAGCAATTTACAATTTCACTTGTTTGTTTATCTTTGCAACTATGCAAATGACAAATTTCGAAGAGTTAAAAACTCTTTTAAAATCAACACCAAAGAAAATTGCAATTCTACCGCACAAAAATCCTGATGGAGATGCGATAGGTTCTACATTGGCGATGTTTCATTATTTGAATAAATTAGGACACACGTGTAACATTGTTTCACCAAACGATTTTCCTAAGTTCCTAAAATGGATGCCTTCAGCAAAAGAGATTGTAATTGCAGATTACCGACCAAAAGTTGCCGAAGCAATTATACATCAAGCTGATTTGATTTTTATCTTAGATTTTAATACTGTAAAACGAATTGACGACTTAGGAAACTGGGTTGAACGTTCGAAAGCACCAAAAATATTAATCGATCATCACCGTGAACCAGATACATTTGATTTTATGTATTCGGATATCGAAATGCCTGCGACTTGTCAAATGGTTTATAATTTTATCGAAGCGATGAATGATTTGGATAAAATTGATAAAGGCATTGCTGAATGTATTTATACTGGAATAATGACGGATACAGGCGGATTCCGTTTTCGTAATACATCGGCTGATACGCATAGAATTGTTGCAGAATTGATTGATAAAGGTGTAGAAGTTGACAAAGTGACTTCGTATGTAAACGATTCGCAAACGCAAGGACGTTTAAAATTGTTATCATTAACCCTAAATAATCTAACTTTTTTACCAGAACATCGCACAGCTTTCATGTTCTTAAAACGTGAAGATTTGTTGGCAAATGGTTTTCAGAAAGGAGATACAGAAGGTTTTGTAAATTATGGTTTGAGTGTAGAGAATTTTATCTTTTCTGTAATTTTTATTGAAGACACACATCATAATTTCATTAAAATTTCGTTACGTTCGAAAGGTGATTTTGATGTGAATGAATTCTCTCGCAAACATTTCAATGGCGGCGGTCATATGAATGCTTCTGGAGGTCGTTCGGATATGAATATGGAAGAAACAATTGCTTATTTCCAATCCCTTTTACCAGAATATCAAGAAAAATTAGCTAGTATCGTTATCTAATGAAAAAAGTTATTTTATTCACTTTCGCTGTTTTTGCGTTAATGAGTTGTGATCAAAAAGTCATACAATATCCCGTTTCATATTCCAATGACGATTTTATGAAACGTTCGCAAGAACGTGGAAAATTATTGCATCAAGAAGAATTACAATGGTTTGATGATTATATGAAAACATCTGACCTAAAATTTGTTAAAACGAGTTCGGGCTTTTGGATTTCAAATAGTGGTCAACGAACAGCTTCTACAGCAAATAATGGAGACTACATCGAATTTGAATATCAAGTAACTGATCTCGAAAACAATATTTTATATTCGTTTAACGATAATAAAGTTCAGAAAATAATTTTAGGAAAAGCTGATATTGTGAGAGGTTTACAAGCTGGTTTGCAATTAATTCCTGAAGGTGAAACTGCTAAATTATTATTACCTTCGTTTTTAGCTTATGGAGGTTATGGTGATACACAAAAAATTGCTCCAGACTCGCCTATTATTATGGATGTAAAAGTTTTAAAAATAAAAAAACACTAATAAACACAAAGACTGTAAAGTTAAAATGAGAAAAATATTATTAATCTTAACTGTCATCACTACTCTTGTTAGTTGTGGCGTTAAAATTCCAAAATCGATGAGTAAAGAAGAATTTAAAAGTTTAGAAGACGGATTGTATGCAAAAATGACAACAAATCATGGTGCAATGACAATCAAATTATACGAAGAAGAAGCTCCAATGACTGTTGCTAACTTTGTAGGATTAGCAGAAGGTACAAAAGAAAATAAAGCAAAAGCAAAAGGAATTCCTTTTTATGATGGAATCATTTTTCACCGTGTAATCAAAGATTTCATGATTCAAGGTGGTGATCCAGACGGAAGAGGTACAGGTGGACCTGGTTACGATTTCGAAGATGAGTTTCATGCAACATTAAAACACGATAAAAAAGGTGTTTTATCTATGGCAAATTCAGGACCAGCAACAAACGGGTCTCAATTCTTCATTACAGAGGTTCCAACTCCATGGTTAGACGGTAAACACACTGTTTTTGGACAAGTTGTAGAAGGTTTAGAAGTTGTAGATTCTATTGCTAATGTAGAAAAAACAAGAGATGACAAACCAGTTGTTCCAGTTGTGATTGAGAAAGTAGAAATCGCTCGTAAAGGTGATAAATACGCCAAATATAACGGTGGAGAAGCTTTTGAAACTGCAAAAGCAAATCATGCAAAAAAACAAGCTGAAGCTGAAGCGAAAGCAAAAGCTGAAAAAGATGCAGAAATTGCTCGTCAAAAAGAATTAGAAGCAAAAGCTCAATCAACTCCTTCTGGATTAAAATATGTAATTTTAGAAGAAGGTAACGGAGCAAAACCAATTCAAGGAGATCCAATCCAAGTACATTATACTTTACGCTTAAACGATGGTGAAAAATTAGATTCATCTTACGATCGCAATCAACCATTAGACGCAACAGTTGGTGTAACAGGATTAATCCAAGGTTGGATGGAAGCATTAACAATGTTCAACAGAGGTTCTAAAGTTTTCTTAATTATCCCTGCTGAATTAGGTTACGGATCAAGAGGTGCTGGAGGTGTTGTTCCACCAAACGCAACTTTATATTTTGATATGGAAGTTTTAGATAAATAATTTATCTATTCAAAATAAGTAGAAAAGCCACTCAAATTGAGTGGCTTTCTTTATTTATTCTCTAAAACAGTTTCATTCTCTGCTTCAACTTTCTTCTCGTATTTTTTTCGGATATACTCTGCTGCCAATGTCACAGCAATCCCTCCAATTATTCCATAAATAGACCTTTTTCCTAGAAATTTAGCAACGGTTACGCCTGTTGTAGCTGCAGTTGTTAAAAGACCTATTTTAGTTCCTTTCTCGGTGTGATTTTTTGTTAATGCTTCTAAAATTTTCATAGCTTTTTATGTTTAGTTTTAGAAATACTAACAATTATCAAACCAATTTTATTTAATAAAATCTTCTACTAATTCTTTTGGACGACCTACTACTCCATTTTTTTCATCTGTTACAATCGGACGTTGAATCAATTTTGGATATTCAACCAAAGCATTCAAAACTTCATCATCAGAAAGTTCTTTTCCTTTAAAATTTGCTTTCCAATCTTCCTCATTTGTACGCACAATATCAATTGGTTTTAAATTTAGTTTAGTCAAAATTTCCTTCAATTCATTTTTCGTTAAAGGTTCTTTCAAATATTCTCTTACTACAAAATCTTTTCCAGATTCTTCTAAAACTTTCATCGCATCTCTGCTTTTCCCACAGCGAGAATTATGCAAAATCGTGTACATATCGTTATTTTTCAATATATTTAATCAAATTAAAAAATTATGAAAAAGCTATTTTTATTCTTCAGCGTTTCTCTCCTATTTTTTGCTTGTACAACCAATCAATCCACACAAAATTCAGTGCCGAATAAAGATGAGAATTCATTAAAATTCGAGCCGAATGAAGATGGCGATTATGATATTGTTGTATTTGATCCTCAATATGATATTTATTTAAAAACAACTGCATTACCCAAAGAATATTATTCAAAAGAATATTACGAACAAAAAAATCGCCAATATGTAATGATTTGGAATCAACGACATATGCAACCAATGACATATAATCCAGATTTGTATGCAGTAAGTATAGATTTAGATCCTTCTGTTGACTATGGTTATGATTTTGAATACAAATTATTTAACTTTTTTCGATTTATTGAACATAAATATCGTGTCAGAATTAGATAATATCGTTTATTTTTGCAAGCTAATTTTAGAAAGATGAACGATTTTTCAATCAAAATATACAATCAAATCATTGAAGCAATTCCAGATTTTACAGGGCTTCACAAAAAAGATACCGAATTATTAGAATTCCATATCGAGAATGAATACAAATCGACTTTTGGTGATCTTTATATTCAGACTTCGGATGATGATAAGATTTGGATCAAATCTTCTTTTCCTTTTACAACTTACGAAGTAGATTCTGTTGAGGAACTTTTGTATATTTTGGAAGGTTTGTTGTTCAACCAATTATTCTGGGTAATTAGTTATGATGATGGTGATTGGGACGATACTTTTTTGATGCTGAAAGACCAAGAAATTAAAACGGAAGACGGTTTTACTTATAAAATTCTTTCTTGGAACGGAAAAGATGATAAAGTGATTAATGCTTAACCTCGTGTTCATAAAATCCCCTATTTTTATACATTTGCAATTATGTTTAACAACGAATTACTAAAAGACATCCAAAAACGTACACAAGATTTGCACGAATATTTGGAAATCGAACAAAAAGAAATCGAAGTTCAAAATGAAGAAGAGCATGCTGCTTCACCTGAATTTTGGAACAACCCGAAAGAAGCCGAAGCTTTTATGAAAGTTTTGCGTGGTAAAAAGAAATGGATCGATGAATACCAAACGATTGCAAATGCAGTAAATGATGTCGAAGTTTTAGTAGAATTTAACCGCGAAGGTGAAGTTAGTGACGAAGAAGTTATGGAACAATATAATGTTGTTGCCAAGCTTTTAGAAGATATAGAATTCAAGAATATGCTTTCAGAAGAAGGAGATAATCTTGGTGCAATTCTTCAAATTACTGCGGGAGCTGGAGGTACAGAATCTTGTGATTGGGCTTCTATGTTGATGCGTATGTATTTGATGTGGGCCGAAAAACATGGATATAAAGTAAAAGAATTAAACTATCAAGCGGGTGATGTTGCGGGTGTAAAAACGGTAACATTAGAAGTGGATGGCGAGTTTGCTTTCGGTTATCTGAAAGGAGAAAATGGTGTACATCGTTTGGTGCGTATTTCGCCTTTTGATAGTAATGCAAAGCGTCACACAAGTTTCGTTTCGGTTTATGTTTCGCCAATTGTGGATGATACAATCGAGATTGAAATTAGTCCTGCCGATATCGAATTACAAACGTCTCGTTCTGGAGGAGCTGGAGGACAAAATGTAAATAAGGTTGAAACAAAAGTTCAGTTAACGCACAAACCAACTGGAATTGTGGTTGTTTGTCAGGTTGAACGTTCTCAATTAGCCAATCGTGAGCGTGCAATGGAGATGTTAAAATCTGAATTGTATAAGATTGAGTTAGAGAAAAAAATGGCCGCACGTAATGAGATTGAAGCAAATAAGATGAAAATCGAATGGGGTTCTCAAATTCGTAATTATGTGATGCATCCATACAAATTGGTAAAAGACGTCAGAACAGGAACTGAAACAGGTAATGTAGATGCTGTAATGAACGGTGATATAGACGAATTCTTGAAATCGTTTCTAATGTTAATGGGACAAAAAGAAACGTCAAAATAGTTTTATCCTAAATTTCTTTCATGAAAATATTAATCGGAGGTGCTGGAGAAGTTGGTTTTCATTTGGCTAAATTACTTTCTAATGAAATGAACGACATCGTCATCATGGACATGGACAAGGACAAATTGTTGATGATCGAAAACTCGTTAGATGTAATGGCTTATCGTGGTGATATTACTTCTTTCAAGGCTTTGCGAGAAGTTGAAATTGATGATACAGATATTTTTATATCGGTCACTCATCTTCAAAACACAAACCTTACAAGTGCTTCGATTGCGAAAGATTTAGGGGCAAAACGCACATTAGCTCGAATTTCGAATCCTGAATTTCTTTACAAAGAAAATCAATTTTGGGTTCAAGGAATGGGAATTGATGCATTAATTAGCCCTGAGAAATTAGCGGCTGATGAGATTTATTCTCTTGTTCAACAATCTGCTTTCAATGCGATGCATCCGTTTGCAAATGGTCAACTTTTTATGGTTGGAACTGTTTTGGATGCGGATTGTAAAATTTTGGACAAGCAGTACAAAGACATGTATTTGACGACGAAAGGTGGTGAAGACAATCTTTTGATGCCAATTGCAATAATCCGTAGTAATGAACGTGGCGAATATCAAACCATTATTCCTGAAGCTGATACTGAATTTAGAATAGACGATCACGTTTATTTTATTGTAAAAAAAGCTGGAATTTTAGAAGTTTATAAAATCCTAGGAAAAAAACAAGAGTATTTCAAAAATGTAATTGTTTTGGGAGGAGGAAGTATTGGTGTCAAAGTTGCCAAACTTTTAAAAGATAACAAACACAATGTTAAGTTATTAGAAATCAACCGAAACAAAGCTTTTGATTTAGCTGATGATTTAAATAACATTTTGATTATCAATGGTGATGGTCGAGATGGAGAATTGTTATTGGAAGAAGGTATTTCTGATTCGGATGCTTTTATTGCTGTAACAGGAAGTTCGGAAACGAATATTATGTCATGTCTTTTAGCAAAATCAAAAGGTGTTAAAAAAACAATTGCTTTGGTCGAAAATATCGACTATATTCATCTTAGTCAAGAAGTTGGAATTAACGCTTTTATCAATAAAAAACTCTTAACCGCAGATAGTATTTTCCGTTATATTCGACAAGGTTCTGTGATGGATGTAACAGGAATTTCAGATTTAGATGCCGAAGTTTTAGAATTCCGTATTCACGAAAATTCTGAAATCGCATTCAAAAAAGTAAGCGATTTTCCATTTAAAGAAGGTGCTATTATTGCTGGAATTGTTCGTAGAAATGATGGATTTATTCCAACCAAAGATTTCATTATCGAACCAAAAGATCATGTTGTTGTTTTTAGTCAAGCGAATTTAATTCCAAAAGTGACCAAATATTTTAAATAATGAAATCACTTAACATCAAAGTAATCCTGAATCTTTCGGGTGTTTTATTACTATTAAATGCGCTCTTTATGTTTATTGCAACATGTGTCAGCATTTATTTTAATGATCATCTACTCTACCCTTTTTTAGTTTCGGGGAGTTTAGTGGGATTGTCGGGAGCTGCAATGATGTATTTTACGCGTGACAGAAGAAAACACATCAACAAACGCGAAGGTTATATCGTGGTTTGTGTCGGATGGCTTTTCTTGATTCTTTCGGGATGTTTGCCATATGTTACGTCGTTAATATTTTTACCAAACGATCATATCATCAATGAGAATTTCAGTTTTGTGAACATTGTTTACGAAACCGTTTCTGGTTATACAGCGACTGGAACATCGATTTATGATGATGTAGAAAGTCTCCCAAAAAGCATATTGTTTTGGCGAAGTACAACCAATTGGATTGGTGGTATGGGAATTATCGTTTTGACGATTGCGATTTTACCGTTTCTTGGAATTGGTGGTCGACAACTTTTTATGGCAGAAGCGCCTGGAATTTATACGGATAAAATTCACCCTCGAATTACAGAAACAGCGAAAAACCTTTGGTTAGTTTATTTAGGATTAACTGCTTTTTTTGCATTGTTGCTTTATTTTGGTGGAATGAATTTATTTGATGCTGCAAACCATTCGATGAGTGTGATTGCAACCGCAGGTTTTTCTACTAAAAATGAAGGTTTGATGTATTGGAATAACAATGTTTTTATTCAATATGTACTAATCGTGATGATGTTTTTGGGCGGAACAAACTTCGCTTTGATTTATTTATTGATTAAAGGACAATTCAAAAAAGTGTGGAAAAATGAAGAATTTCGCTGGTGGGTTGGCTTACTTGCTGTCGTTACATTTATCGTTTTTGTCGTATTATTTTTTAATATTTACCCTAGCTATTCCGTCGAAACTTATTCCTGGTTTAACTTCGAACATTCATTCAGAAGCTCATTATTCCACGTCGTTTCTATCGCATCTACAACCGCTTTGGCAATGGAAGATTACACAAGTTGGTTAACCGTAACCACACTTATTTTCTTCTCTTTGTTCTTCATCGGAGGTTCGGCAGGTTCTACATCTGGAGGAATTACAGTTATCAGACACGTCATTTTATTAAAAAATAGTTGGATCGAATTTAAGCGTATTTTACATCCAAACGCAATTATTCCAGTTCGTTATAACAATCGTTCGCTTAACCAATCTATTGTTTTCCACGTTATGGCATTCTTTGTCATGTTTATGTTTACATGGATTGTGAGTTCTATTTTGTTTGCGCTTTTGAATTATGGTATAACAATGAGTTTCCAAGATATTTTGGCCTCTTTAACATTAACTGCTTCCACTTTAGGAAACGTAGGTCCGGGAATTGGCGAATTTGGTCCGGGTACTTCAATGAATTCTTTAACGGATAGTGCAAAATTATTATGTTGTTTTTTAATGGTTTTGGGACGATTAGAGCTTTATACAATCTTAATTTTATTTACGCCTGCTTTCTGGAAAAATAATTAATGGGATGCTTCTAAAATTACTTTCTGAATGATTTCTTCGGTTTGATCTGGGAAATCTTTCTCAATAATTTTATTCGAATCCACCCAACGTTGCAATTGTGCTACATTCAAATCATACGAATAATCAACGCCAATCATTTTTAAAGCCTCACAGTTACACAATTGTTCATATTGACCTTTGATCGGAATCACAAAAAGTTTCTTTTTAAGATAAATACTTTCGGCAGGCAATTCGAAACCAGCACCGCACAAAACTCCTTTACAATTTTCTAAGGTTTTTGTAAAAAGGCGTTCATCAATTGGATAAATTTCAACATTAAATTGACGCGTAACATCTTTCACAAAAGGTGAAAAAACTTTCCATTTTGAATCTTTAATCAGTGATAATTTCTCCATAATTTCAGTCGGATGAAAACTTGGTAAATACACCAAATAATAATCTTTCTGTTTTGGATGCAATGCTCTAATTTTATCTCGAATGATGGGTAAAAAAATAGCATCATTATATTCTTCGAAATGAAAACCGTAATGCTTAGAAGTTGGTGCATAATATTTTAAAATCGTCTCACCTGTTTTATTTTTCACTTTTGGTGTTTCATCAAATAAAAGCGAAGCTTGATGACTCAAACCAACAATATTTATCTTTTTCTTTCGAGCTGCATGTGCCGTAATTGGTTCAAAATCATTAATAATCAAATCATATTTTTCAATTGGAAAATGATTCACTTCATTCCAAAAAGATTTAAAACTATTCTCCTTAAAAATTCGTTTATACGAAACTTTTCCCATCTGATTATAAAATAATGACAATCCTTTATGATGTTTAAATTGATAATTTTCGAGTTGTAACTGTGAATTAGAACCGCTTACAAAAACATCCAAATCTCCATATTCTTCAAGGATTGGTAACATTTTTTGCGCACGAGCCAAATGTCCATTTCCCGTTCCTTGTAAAGCATATAAAATTTTCATTTACTTCTTATTGAGAATTGAAACAATCAGTTCATCCAATGAATAATTGAACTCGATTTCTTCTAAATTTTGCATCAAAGTATGTTTGTGTTCTTCAAAATAAAACACTGACCAATTTCCGTCTACACATTCTAAAGCCGATAAATTCTCAATCCAATCGCCTGAATTCATATACACACAAGTTCCTTTATCCGTTTTTACTTTTCTCAATTGTGGCTGATGAATGTGTCCACAAACCACGTAATCATATTCATTTTCGATTGCTAATTCGGCAGCAGTTTGTTCAAAATCATTGATATGCTTCACCGCTTTTTTTACTGAGTTTTTAATCTTTTGAGATAACGAATAACGTTCTCTTCCAAAAAACTCTAAACACTTATTGATAAAATAATTCAACTGAATTAATTTATCATAACCCCAACCTCCTAATTTCGCAATCCATTTCGAATGTTGAATCGATGCATCAAACACATCTCCATGAAAAATCCATGCGACTTTATCATTCTGTTTCAACATATATTTATCCGTTAAAAGAATATTCCCAAAACGCATTGTCGTAAATTTACGCAACAGTTCATCATGATTTCCAGTGATATAAACGATTGGAATTCCTTGTTCAGATAAATTCAATAAATAACTAATGATTTGAAGATGCGTTTCTGGAAAATAACTTTTCTTGAAATTCCAAATATCCACAATATCGCCGTTGAGAATAATTTTTTTTGGATTGATTGACTGTAGATAAGCCAACAATTCTTGTGCTTTGCAACCAAAAGTTCCTAAATGCACATCCGAAATAATAACAGCATCAAGATTACGCTTCATTGATTTTTATTTAAATTTCGAAATCAAATATTACTTAAACGTTTTTTTAATCTTATGAAATCTTTATAAATTTGAGTCTAAATTGTAAAGTTATGAGCGAATTGAAATTCAAAACAAATATAAATTGTGACAGCTGTATCAAATCTGTAAAACCTTTTTTGGATGAAGCTGTTGGTGAAGACAATTGGAAAGTTGACACTTCTGATGAACGAAAAGTACTGACTGTGACAACAACCGAAGATGAAGAAGAGGTTGTGGAAGCCGTGACAGATGCAGGTTTTAAGATTCAGAAATTAGAAGAATAAATAAAAGCGATTCAGTAAACTGAATCGCTTTTTTGTTAGATTAAGAATATACTCTTTCTTATTTTTTTACTACTTTTTGAGTAGAAGATTTTCCGTTAGAAGTTGTTTTAACCACATAAGTTCCTTTAACTAATGAAGAAACATTTACGTTTTGAACACCTTTAACTTCGAAAGATTTTACTAATTGTCCGTTGATATTGTATACTTCTACAGTTGTTTTATCTTTTGCATTGAATAAAGCATCTGTTCCCCAAACTGTATTAAATACAGCTTTAGAAGCTTCTAAATCATTTAACCCTAAACTTGGAGCTGTCCAAACTACATTATCCACAGTAAATTGTTTATTTCCTGCAGCTGTACCTCCTGCAAATGAAATTTTAACTTTTACAGCACCTTCTTTTTTAATAGTAGTAGTTGATGTATAAACAGTAGTTTGAGTTCCTGATCCTTCACCAAATGCTGGCATAGCATTTACTTGAACACCATCTACATAAACAGCTATAGTTCTAGGAACACCCCCTGTGAAAGCTTTTCTATAAGAAAAAGTAAAATCACCTACTCCATTTGGAATTGAAAATTCAACTGAACTTGGTTCATCAGCTCTTCTTAACATTATTCCTTTTGATTGAATAGCACTATCATCAGCAGTTCCTAAACCTTCATTTCTTGAATGTACAAAACTTACATTAACTCCTGCTGTCTCTCCAGCAAAAGATCCATCTGCATAAGTTGCTGTTAAAACCGTTTGAGACTCGAATGATTCAGAACCTTGCCCAAATGATAATGTTGATAATGCAGCAACTGCTACTAAAGAATAGAATTTTTTCATATTGTATTTTTTTAAATTATTTCTGTAAAGATAGTTAAAAAACTAAATCAATATACAAGACGCAAAAAATTAACGATTTGGTAAAATTAAAAAAGCAGCCAAAAGGCTGCTTCAACTATAAATTATAATTATATTTTTTAAATATGAATTGCATGTCCGTATGCATCTTCTACCGCTTCCATAATAGCTTCTGCCATTGTTGGGTGAGCATGTACAGATTTCATAATTTCGTGTGCTGTCGTTTCTAATTTACGTGCAACAACTGCTTCAGCAATCATTTCAGTAACACCATCACCTATCATGTGACATCCTAACAATTCACCGTATTTCGCATCAAAAACAACTTTTACGAATCCATCAGCAGCTCCATTTGCAACAGCTTTTCCATTTGCAGAGAATGGGAATTTACCAACTTTCACTTCGTAACCTGCTTCTTTTGCTTTTGCTTCTGTAAGCCCAACAGACGCAATTTCTGGTGAACAATATGTACAACCTGGGATATTTCCGTAGTCAATTGGCTCAACTTTTTCGCCAGCAATATGCTCAACACATAAAATTCCTTGTGCTGATGCTAAGTGTGCTAAATCTGCTCCTTTTACAACATCACCAATTGCGTAATATCCTTTTACAGATGTTTCACAAAAATCATTGATAACAATTTTACCTCTTTCAGTTGCAATACCAACTTCTTCAAGACCAATATTTTCTGTATTTGGAACAACACCAACAGCAGATAAAACAACTTCAGCTTCGATGATCTCTTCACCTTTAGCAGTTTTAATTGTTGCTTTTACTAAATCTCCAGTTGTATCAACTCCTGTAACTTCTGCATTTGTTAAGATATTAATTCCAGATTTTTTAAGAGATAATTGTAATTGTTTAGAAATATCTTCATCTTCAACATTTACAATGCGTGGTAAAAACTCTACAATTGTAACTTCTGTTCCTAATGTATTGTAGAAATGAGCAAACTCAACTCCAATCGCACCAGAACCTACAACAATCATAGATTTTGGTTGTTTTTCCATTGCTAATGCACCACGATAACCAATTACTTTTTTACCATCTTGCGGTAAAGCTGGTAACTCGCGAGAGCGTGCACCAGTTGCAATAATTATATTTTCTGAAGATAATTCGCTAACAGAACCATCTGCTGCAGTAACTTTTACTTTTTTTCCTGGTAAAACTTTTGCTTCACCTTGAATTACTTCAATTTTGTTCTTCTTCATTAAGAATTGAACACCTTTACTCATACGATCCGCCACTCCTCTACTACGAGAAACTACATTTCCAAATTCGAATGAAATATCTGAAGGTAAGTTAATTCCAAAATCTTCTGCATGATTTAAGTATTTGAATACTTGAGCAGATTTTAATAAAGCTTTTGTAGGAATACATCCCCAGTTAAGGCAGATTCCTCCTAATTCAGCTTTTTCTACGATTGCTACTTTTTTACCTAATTGTGCTGCTCTAATTGCTGCAACGTATCCTCCAGGACCACTTCCAATAACTATAATGTCGTAACTCATTTTTTCCATAATTTGATTGCTAATTTAATAATTATAACCCGAAAAAAAAGGAATTCCTTAAAATAGATTAAAATTTCTTACTTTTGCAATGTGAAAATATTCTTTGAAAATTACGCTGACGACTTACTGGTCGAAACTGAATTACCTTTAGAAGGTAGTTTATCACAAGCTATTGAGATTTTTCATAACCTACCTGATTATGACGGAAGTTATATTGGTTTGATGAATCAAGATGGGAATACTGTTCAGATTTCGAAATATGATCGATTTTTATTTTTAGTAGAAATCCCTGTTTATCAAGAACAAGCTTCATATTCAGTATTATTTACTTATTTTCAAGTAATGCAATTATTAGAAGATTTATACAAAGGATTTGATCCTTATAACATAAAAGGATTGAAATTTGAACAGTATTTAACAAAAGAAGCAACGAAATAATCGTTGCTTTTTTATTTAATATTATGTATTAATTCGCTAAATCCGTATATTTTTTTCTTGACTTTTTCAAACGAATTAATACATAAATTAAAGAGATTACAGAAATTGTAAACGTAGTATTTAATAATAAATCTGCAGATTCAAATTCTAAAATCTTAGTAAAACCAGCAATCACAACTAAAATAAAACTAAATACATAAATAAAAAATGGGTGTCTAACATTCATTTCTACTATTTTTTAACTTAAACTTAACATTGATAAAAATAAAAATAATTTTATAATTTCCAAATTATTTATCATCAATCAAATAAAATTTAACATAACTTCGCTCTATGGACCTATTCAACGATTTATTTGACGGACAACAAAATCTACTTCCAAAAGATGGAACTGTAAATTATTTTGGACAAATTATGACCGATGAAAAAGCGCATCATTATTATTCTATATTATTAAATGAAATTGAATGGAAAAACGATCAAGCAATAATATTTGGAAAATTGATAGAAACTAAACGAAAAATTGCTTGGTATGGAGATTTTCCATTTGCTTATACCTATTCCAAAATCATGAAAACAGCTTTGCCTTGGACTGATACTTTACTTGAATTAAAAAAATTAGCAGAGGAAAAAACTGGCGAAACTTATAATTCTTGTCTGGTAAATTTATATCACGATGGTTCCGAAGGAATGGCTTGGCACAGCGATGGCGAAAAACAATTGAAACGTCATGGCGCAATTGCGTCGCTTAGTTTTGGTGCTGAACGTAAATTTGGTTTTAAACACAAAGAAACCAAAGAAGTAATTTCTTTAAATCTTGCAAGTGGTAGTTTATTGGTAATGAAAAATGAAACGCAGGATTATTGGCTGCATCGCTTACCTCCTACTAAAAAAGTAAATTCGCCACGAATTAATCTAACATTCAGAACAATCGATTTGGAGCAATAATTATTTTTGCTTGGAGATTTCAGCTTTATAAAAAGTCAAACTTTGTTGATTAAATTTATTCAGAAATACATCATTAAAATCATTCAAAGAAATAACATCCAAATCAATTTTAGTTTTTAGCGTTGGTAAAGCAATCACTTTATTTGATGATTTATCCAAACTATTCCATTTCGCAATAAACTCTTTTGTAGCTGTAATAAAAGTTGATTCGCCATTTTCTTTCGAATAATCATCCGAAACTATTGAACGTTTTATGGCAGATAATTCAATCTTTTTTGTCTGACGATTGTATCGAAAATAAGATGTAAACAAAACATCTCCTATTTTATTGATAATCTTGAAACCTTTCTTTGTTTCCTCAATCTTCGTATTACGATCCAATTCATTAAAAGCTAAACTACTCTGCTTTTTATATTCAGTATCAGAAAGTAAAAACTCTATTTTATTCGTTTCAAAATTAATTGAAACCTTGTCAAACTTTCCATCGCCATCCAAATCTTTCACAATCGATTGTTTGGCAAAAGTTAGTAAACTCATGCTCAAAAATAACGATATGAAAAATGTTAATCTCATCAGAAAGTATAATCTCTTAAATTTTATTTAAAGATACCACAAAAAAAGCTCCAAAAAGGAGCTTTAACTATTTAATAACAGGATTTATATCCAAAATATTTTCTTTTCGATATTTTTCGATAAAATCATCTGTAAAATTTTCGCTTCCTAACAATTTATTTTCTTGTAAAACCTTTTTAATATCAAGCTTTTTATAAGCTTGTAACATCGGTTCAGAAATCGCTTTATACGTAAAATGCCACGGTTCATATTTGAATCCTTTTCTCGCTGAATTATCCGTGTACACCAAATAAAAACCATATTTAGATGCATTTTCATCTAACCAAAGTTTAAATTTATGCATTGATCCTCCTTCGTTAAAATGTTTCTCATTCAACGGATCTGCTGGTATTCCGCGCGTTCCGTCTATAATATCCAAATCAGTTCCCCAATGGTGACGAGAAGTTCCTGGAATGGTAGAATATTCAATAATCTTTTCGATGTTTTCTTTCGCTGCAATTTTCTTCGCTTGATTTGCTTTATACTTGCGCTCCCAAATTCCGTTTTGATACGTATAATTTCTATAGCTCGAAATCACTTGTATTTTAAAACCTGCTTTTTGTGCATCAGCTTTCATTAATTCAAATTGTTTTGCAACTTCTGGCAACAATTTATACCCATTTCCAACCATCGTAGGGTTGCCTTTACCAATCAATTCAGCCGTTGTAAAAGTAGGTAAAATAGTATCTGTTTCTTCTGGAGTTTGATCGCTGTTACCGAAAGCACAACCAGCATTTAGCATAAAAGCAAGTAAAATTAAATAAGAAAATTTCATAATATTAAATTGAGACATTATGGTAAGTATTAGATTTTGGTTTATTTTTATCAAAATTAAAGAATAAAAGTGGAGATTGTTATAATAATCGTATTGATTTTATTGAACGGAATTTTTTCCATGTCAGAAATGGCACTTGTTTCGTCAAGAAAATTCAAATTAGAAAATCAAATGAAGAAAGGAAGTTCTGGTGCTAAAACGGCTTTAGAACTTGCTGAGAATCCGAACAAATTTTTATCAACCGTACAAATCGGAATTACCCTTATTGGTATCTTATTAGGGGTTTTCTCGGGTGATAAACTAACTGCAAATTTAACAGAATTTTTAACATCTATTTCTTTCATTGCACCTTACGCCAAAACACTTTCTCCAATTATTATGGTAGTAATCATCACTTATTTTTCGATTGTATTTGGCGAATTATTACCAAAACGTTTGGGAATGAAATTTCCTGAAATGGTTTCTACTATTGTTTCGAAACCGATGAAATGGTTATCTATCATCACTTCTCCATTCGTTTGGTTGTTAACAGTTACCAATAATTTTTTCTTGAAATTGTTTGGTATTAAAGACGATAGCAGCGAAGTTGTTTCGGAAGAAGAAATTAAAAATATCATCAAAGAAAGTACAGAAGGTGGTGAAATTCAGGAAAAAGAACACGAAATCTTAGAACGTGTTTTCGAGCTTGGAGATCGTCGTGTGAATACGTTAGCAACGCATCGTTCAGAAATTGCTTCATTAGATATTTCGGATGATTATGAGAAAGCACGTGCAAAAGTTAAGAAAAATAAATATTCAGCCTACCCTGTTACGAAGAACAATAATCTGGACGAAATCGTTGGTATCTTGAAACTAAAAGATATGTTTGGTGTAAGTAAGGAAGATTTTAGCCTGAAAAAATTTATACACAAACCTATTTTTGTCAATGAAAATTCGTTTAGTTATCCTTTGTTGGAAATGTTACAGAATTCACAAGCACATTTTGCCATTATTTTAGACGAATATGGTACGACGGCTGGAATTGTAACAATAAACGATATTTTGGACGAATTGGTTGGTGATACACCAGAGAACCAAGACGAAGATTACGAAATCGTAGAACGTGAAGATGGTACATGGTTGATCGATGGGCAATTTTCGATCTATGAATTCGAGAAGTTTTTTGAGATTGATATCGACGAAGACATCGAAAATAGATATGTTACCGTTGCTGGAATTTTCTTAGATAAATACGAAACCATTCCAAATGTTGGTGATAAGGTAGAAGTAGAAGATTTGACACTAGAAATTGTAGACAAAGACGGTAATCGTATTGATAAGATATTGGCATATCGAAAATTTAATTGAATTTTTTAAATTAATAGGATAACATAATTTGAATTTGTTTCTTGAAATTCAGTTTTATTTGTGCAACTCATGATTTAAACAGAAAGTAAAACTATTGAACCTAATAATAAAGGTGTGATTATTTTTTTCATTGTAATAGATTTTGAGAAATAGTTTTATCAAAAATCTATCTGAATAAATTCTGAAGATTAAAAATTTATTTAAAACCATTCTCAATAAAATTGTATTAATTAATTCTCGATAAAAATTTTAATTTGTTATTTTTTATCACCTTATTTTTAATAGTACATAATTTTTACGTTAAAAAAATAAATTTATACGATTTATTAAGTAAGTTTTTCGGAGATTGTAAGCAATTGTAGATTTAATGCTACAATTTATAATACTATGACAAATCACTTTATAGGAATAGGAAAATATATTCCAACCGAAACAATTTCAAATCAATTTTTTGAAGAACATCAATTTTATAATGAACAAGGAGAAATTTTAGACCAAAATAATGCTACAATTTCGCATAAATTAAAACAAATAACTGGAATAGAAGAACGTCGATATGCCAGAAAAGATCAAGTAACATCAGACTTAGGTTATATGGCTGCGGCTGTGGCTATCACAAATGCAAATATCGATGCTGAAACTATTGACTATATTATATTCGCGCATAATTTTGGAGATGTAAAACACGATACGATTCAGTCTGATATGGTACCAAGTCTTGCTGCAAGAGTAAAAAATTTATTGAAAATTCAGAATCCTTATTGTGTTGCTTACGATGTTATTTTTGGTTGTCCTGGCTGGGTAGAAGGTGTTATACAAGCCAATGCATTTATGAAAGCTGGATTAGCAAAAAGATGTTTGGTGATTGGTGCGGAAACGCTTTCGAGAGTTGTCGATGAACACGACCGAGATACAATGATATATGCAGATGGTGCTGGTGCAGCTATTTTAGAAGCTTCTACAAACAATAAAGGAATACAAGCTCATTTATCTGCCTCTTATGCAAACGAAGAAAAAGATTATCTGTTTTTTGGAAAATCATATAATTCAGAAAAATGTCCGAATACCAAATACATCAAAATGTATGGTCGAAAAATCTATGAGTTTGCTTTATCCAAAGTACCTTTAGCAATGAAAAAATGTGTTGATGATAGCTCATATAATATTGACGATATCAGTAAAATAGTGATTCATCAAGCTAATGAAAAAATGGACGAAGCAATTGTAAAACGCTTTTATAGTTTATATGATCAAGATGTGCCAAAAAATATTATGCCAATGAATATTCATAAACTTGGCAATAGTAGTGTGGCAACAATTCCAATTCTTTTGAAAATGATTATGGATAATGATTTGGAAAATCACCAGATAAATGAAGGAGATGTGGTATTATTTGCATCTGTTGGCGCAGGTATGAATATAAACACATTTATTTACCAATTTTAACGATATCAATCATAATAAGATCAAAGTTCTAATCACAATTAGGTTAGAACTTTTTTGTCATATAGAATTCTCTAAAAATTAATACCATTTAATTCATTAAAACTTATTACCTTTGCAACGTACTTAAGAAGATATTTTGTCTTAATAGTTTACAATTGTATTCTTTATTTTACTTTTTTTAATTCACTAATTGACCTAGTCAATATAATTTTAACTTCTGTTTTCTAAAACGTATACTTGTAAGTTTTACTACATTATAATATAAATGTTGTTGGATAATTAATTCATGTTTTCTTAGGTTTTATGAGTATTAATAATAAAAAATCTATACAAACATTTATGGCAGATTCTACATCTAAAAAAGAAAATAGCAAAAAGAAAGCTTTAAAAAAATTAGAGAAATTAAACAAAAGAGAGAACAGAAAAGAGAATAACAACAAAGGAAAATCATTAGAAGATATGATTGTCTATGTTGATGTACTTGGTAATTTTACAGATGTACCACCTCATTTACAAGACAAAGAAGCCGATTTGCTGAATAATAAAAGATTAGAATCTGATAACAGAGATGTTTTTATAGAAGGTATGGTTGATATCTACAACGATTCAAAAGGTTTTGGTTTTATTAAAGTAGCAACTTCTAACGATAAAATCTTCTTCCACTTCAAAGAATCTAAAGAATTACTTAAAGTAGGAGATCAAGTGCAGTTCAAAAAAGAAATGTCTGAAAAAGGATTCAGAGCAATTCAAATATCAAAAAAATAAATTAATTAAATATACAACTATGCAAGAAGGAACAGTAAAATTCTTCAACGAATCAAAAGGTTTTGGTTTTATCTCTAACGCAAACGGAGGTGAAGATGTTTTTGTACATGTTTCTGGATTAATTGACAAAGTAATTGAAAATGATCAAGTTACTTTTGATATTGAAAAAGGAAAAAAAGGTCTTATGGCTGTTAATGTAAAAAGAAAATAATTGAACATATAATTATTTCTTATAAATCACAAAGTCCTTGTCNNAAGGACTTTGTGATTTATTACAAACCTATTAAAAGTATATCTCTTAATTTTTATCCACTCCTTGACTATTCATTTCTTGTTGTTTCTTAAAAAAAGCATCCATTTCTGCTTTATATGTTAAGAAATCAACAATTTTCCCTTTCTTTGGTTGATTTATTGTTACATTTTTCTTCGCTTCTTTTACAGATGTTGCTTTGTATGTAATAACCATATCAGCATCGTCGTTCGTTTTTCTTTCCAATTCCAAAATCAAACCAGGTAATCCCATATACTTATCTGGTCCCGAAGGAAAAGACAAAGAAGTAGCAAACCAAGCTGTAAACTCTTCTTTATTGATTTTTGCAGTCGCTTTACGAACATCAAAACCTAAAACTTTTTTCTTCTCGCGTGTTACAGTCCAATTAATTTTAGGAATAGAATCTTTGATAATTCGATCCATTCCAAAACCAACCGATTCGTGCATATAATAATTTTCAAGCAAGTCTTTGTAATACAATCCATTTCCTTGATTACTACTGTAGCTTACTGAATTTCCACCATTTAGTGTTGGTTTTTGATTATAATTAGATGCGATTTTATTCGTTATTAAAATATAAGGTCTAGGAATTTTCATTTGTTCAGTAAAATACCTAATCGTCTCATCTTTATTCAATTTGCGGTTATCAATTGTAACTGAACCTTGAGTTTTACTTGCGTCATATACTGTATATACATCATATTCTACTTCTAAAACATCTTGAGCATTTACAAAATAACATAAACTGCTTAAAACAATCAATAGTAATTTTTTCATAGTTTTTATTTAGTTAATCTTTATCTACTCCTTGATGTTCATTCGAACTTTGTTGGTTATAATCAGCTTTCAGCTTTTCAAATTCGGCTTTAGAAATTTCCTTAGCCTTGAATAATTTCTTAAATTCTAAATGATCTTTTGTTGTAACAGAAGTTGCTTTCAAAGAATAAGATGGATCAATAATTCCATTTCGAATAGATTCTACTTTTAATACCAAACCTGGAAGATTAATGAATTCTTTTGGACCAAAACGTTTGGGTAAACTTGGTGCGTACCAAATAATTGATTTATTATTGTCATCATATTTTACAACTGCTTGTTTAACATCAAAACCCAAATAAGTCGATTTTTCTTGCGTTAATTCGTATTTATAATGTGTCGAAATGGTATCAGTTACAAGGTATTTTTTATTCTCTATCATCCATTCTTGTTTCATTTTATTTTGATTGAAATCTTGTTCAAAATTATACGAAAAAATACCATACATCGTAACTAACGCATTCCCTTGAGAATTATTAATTTTCTCAATCTTAGAAAAAACACTTTTTCCTTTTTCTATTTGTAGTACATAATTTTTTGGAACAGAAAGTGCTTTTATAAAATCATCACCCAATTTTTCTTCCTTCCCATCTTTTCCTATAATTCTAGGAATAAAAACTTCTTCATATTCAATCTCTAGAGCTTCTTGCGCTTGAACTAAATTACAAAAAAAACTAATGAAAATTACTAAATATTTCATTTAAAATTATTTTTTGTCCACTCCTATCGAAAAAGATTCTCTCATTTTTTGACGAGATTCATCTTGCAATTTTTTAAACTCTTCTTGTGTTATTTCTTCACCTTTTATAGGTTTAGTTTTAGACATTTTCTTAGGGTTTAAGTTAATTTTATCCGCTTCATAAGTCATAATCGAACCAAATTTACCACCCGTTTCGCTCACCGTTTTCAGAATCAAACCTGGCAATCCATTCACTTGATTTGGTCCTGCATCAACCTTAATATCTGGCGCAAACCAAGCTGCTATTTGCTTACCTTTATCATTACCAATAGCTTTTTTTACTTTGTGACCCAAAATCGTATCTTCAATATCTGTAATTTTCCATTCATAATCTTTATATGGCGTGACCACAATAAAATTTTGTTTATCTAAAACGACTTCTTGGCGAAACGCTTTCTTACTTATTTCATTAATCAGATCTTTATATTCTCCTCCAATATTAATTGAAAAAGCCCCCATAGAGCTACCATTTTGATCATTATTAATGGTTTCTATTTTTTTGTAAATGGACTGATGATCACTATATTCTAATTGATAATAAATATTTGGAGCCCCTCCAATTTTTATTGTACCTCCTCCTTTTTGTGCTTGCTCTCTTTCAAACTCCTTTATTTTTTCTTCATCATGCTTTATATCGTATTTATAATCGACAATAAGCTTTTCTTGCCCAAAACCATAATTCGAAAAAAGTAAAAATCCAGCTAATAATAATTGTTTCATTATGTTGTAGTTTATAATTAATACTCTAAAATAATTTTTATTTTTTAATTCTACAACAATAGAACACGTAATTAACACAACATTGTGAAAAGAAAAAAATCCAACCTAAGTTGGTTTTTTTTCTATATAAATTAAAATAAGTTTCTAAATTATCTCAAAGTGTTTCAGCGCATTCCATATTCCGTGATTATCTGCAGAAGTTGTATAATAATCAGCCGCTTCACGAACATTCTCTTTCGCATCGCCCATTGCTACACCTATTTTACAACCTTTCAACATACTAATATCGTTACCACCATCACCAAAAGCCATTGTTTTAGTTAAATCTAAATTATCGCGTTCAGCCATTCGCTCTATTCCACGCATTTTACTAATATTTTTCGGATTTATATCAGCAAAATATTCTATCCAACGTGTTCCTACACTGTTTGTCAACACATTTTTCATCAAATAATCTTCTTGTTCTTCGTTCACAAAAAAATTCATTTGCATAATATTATCTTTCGGCAAAGTTCGAGGATCAACCACTTCTGGAAGTTCCATTCCAAAATAAGCAAACGATTTTTCTACATTATCATTCACACGATTAATACTAAACGCTTCTTTGGTCATATACGAAAATGAAAACGGATTCTCATCATCATATTGCAACAAAGCCTCTATATCATTAGGATTGATGTAATCTACAAAAAATGATTGACGATTTTCGTCCGAGCACATTCCACCATTATTATTGATGTAACCATCAAAACCATAATCAAAAATATGCTCAGGCATATCCACCATATTTCGTCCTGTTGCGATGTATATTTTTTTGTTTTTTTGTTTCAATAATTTCAACGCTTCTATTGTCGAATCACTGATTTCGTGGTTTTCAAAACCTTGTAATGTTCCGTCAAAATCGAAGAAAAAAGAATCTATCATACTTTAGTTTTATCTTTTACAAAATTAAAAAAGCAACCTTTGTTTGGTTGCTTTTGCAGTTTATTTTAATGCTAATTTAATAATTTCTATTGCTTTATTGGTATCTTCTTCGGAAATATTGAGATGAGGGCGCATTCGCACCGAGTTTTCACCACAAGGAAGAATAATCATGTGATTTTCGAAACACGTATTAATAAAATTAGAACGATCTGAATCTGATGAAAAATCAAACGCAATAAACAATCCTAATCCACGAACCGAATGAATTTTCTTCGTTTCTTTTGCGATTTCATTCAATTTTGATAAAATATATTTTCCTTTCTCTTCCGCATTTTCAACTAATTTTTCTTGTTCAATCACTTCTAAAATTAATTTGAAACGCAACATATCGATATAATTTCCACCAAAAGTCGAATTAATACGGCTTGATTCCTTGAAAACATTATTCGGAATTTGATCTAACTTTTCTTTATTCGCTAAAATTCCACAAACTTGTGTTTTCTTTCCAAACGAAATTACATCTGGAATCACATCATAATGCTGAAAAGCCCACATTTTACCAGTCATTCCCATTCCTGTTTGTACCTCATCAAAGATCAATAAAATCTCTTCTCTATCACAAATTTCTCTCAATTTCTGAAAAAATTCTTTTCGAAAATAATTATCTCCTCCTTCACCTTGAATCGGCTCAATAATAATACAAGCAACTTTATTTTTGCGTGTTTCTAAAGCATTTTCAATTTGTTCAATCGCACGTTTTTCAGCCTCAACAACCTTGCATAAATTATCTTCTGTAACAGGATAAATTCGTTTTGGATTTTCAATTCTTGGCCAATCAAACTTTGGAAAATATTCGTATTTACGAGGATCTTTCGTATTCGTTAGCGATAATGTGTAACCAGAACGTCCATGAAACGCTTGCTTAAAATGAATGACATCACTTGCTTCTTTCTCAATTCCTTTCGAAAAATTTAATCTTGTTTTCCAATCAAAAGCCGTTTTTAGTGCATTTTCTACTGCCAATGTTCCTCCAGAAATAAAGAATAAATATTGCAATTCTTTCGGCATCGCAACACGCTCAAATGTATCAATTAAATCGGCATAATCTTTTGTATAAATGTCTGACATCGCAGGTTTATTGACAGCATTTCGACCTAAAAAATCAATTTTCGCCATCAAATGTGGATGATTATAACCAATCGCCGTCGAAGCAAACATTGAAAATAAATCCAAATATTCAATGCCATTTTCGTCTACAACATAGGATCCATGCGACTTATCCATATCCATTACAATCGGATATCCATCTGCCAATATATGTTTTGCTAATCTTTCGTGTACTGTACTCATCTCTGTAAATTTTTAAAAATCAAACTTAATTCCTTGCGCCAATGGCACTTCTGTCGAATAATTAATTGTATTCGTTTGTCGTCGCATATACGCTTTCCAAGCATCCGAACCAGACTCACGCCCACCTCCAGTTTCCTTTTCTCCACCGAAAGCGCCGCCAATTTCAGCTCCAGAAGTTCCGATATTTACATTTGCAATTCCACAATCAGAGCCTTGCTGACTCAAGAATAATTCAGCTTCACGAAGATTATTTGTCATAATAGAAGACGATAAACCTTGTGCCACATTATTCTGAATTTCAATTGCATTTAACACATCTCCAGAATATTTGATTAAATATAAAATTGGAGCAAAAGTTTCGTGTTGAACAATTTCAAAATGATTCTCAACCTCAGCAATAACAGGCTTTACATAGCAACCGCTTTCAAAACCATTTCCTTCTAAAATTCCTCCTTCAACGATAATCTTTCCTCCTTCTTCATTAATTTTTTCTAATGCTTTTGAATACATTTCAACCGCATGTTTATCAATCAACGGTCCAACATGATTTGCTATATCCAACGGATTACCTATTTTTATCTGTTTGTAAGCATTTACTAACGATTCTTTTACTTTATCATAAATCGACTCGTGAACAATCAAACGCCTTGTTGTAGTACAACGCTGTCCAGCCGTACCAACCGCACCAAAAACAGCTGAAGTTAACATAATTTTTAAATCTGCATCTGGCGTAACAATAATCGCATTATTACCGCCTAATTCTAAAATTGTTTTACCCAAACGAGCAGCAACAACTTTATTCACTTCAATTCCCATTCGCGTAGAACCTGTTGCAGAAACCAAAGCCACACGAGCATCTAGCGCAATTAATTCACCGATTGTTTTATCCCCCATTACCAAAGAAGAAACTCCTTCAGAAATATTATTTGCTTTTAAAACTTCTGCTAAAATATATTGACACGCAACCGCGCACAAAGGTGTTTTTTCACTTGGTTTCCAAACAACAACATCACCACAAACCATTGCTAAACATGTATTCCAAGACCAAACTGCAACTGGAAAATTAAACGCAGAGATCACCCCTACAATTCCAAGCGGATGATATTGATCGTACATGCGATGCAGCGGTCTTTCCGAATGAATTGTCGAACCATATAATTGACGAGATAATCCAACCGCAAAATCACAGATATCGATCATTTCTTGCACTTCACCTAAACCTTCTTGATAAGATTTCCCCATTTCATATGAAACTAATTTTCCCAAAGAAGCCTTTTTTTCACGAAGTTTCTCTCCAAATTGACGCACAATCTCTCCACGTTTCGGAGCAGGAATCATTCGCCATTCTTTGAAAGCAACTTGCGCTTTTTTTATCACTTCTTCATAATCATCTTTTGTTGATGATTTAACTTTTCCAATCAATTTTCCGTCTACTGGCGAGTAAGAAGAAAGCTCTTCACCTTTTCCAAACCAAGTATTTCCTGTTGATGTTCCGAGATTTTCGGAAGAAATACCTAATTCTTTTAATTCGTTTTCTATCATTTTTTTGTGTTATTTTGTGTTTTAACTTTTACCTAAATTAGTCAAAAGTTTCATAAATTAAAATTTTTAATAAATATTATTCAGAATAATTTTTAATTTAATGAATAATCGTTAGATTTAATAAAATAAAACCGCATAAAATGAATTCAACTACAGATTATTTTAAGATTGATGATTTATTAACCGAAGAACATAAATTAATTCGTCAATCTGTTCGAGATTTTGTGGATAACGAAATAAAACCTGTGATAGATGATGCCGCGCAACATCATAAAGATATTCCAGATTTAATGAAAAAATTAGGTGCAATTGGTGCTTTAGGACCTTATATTCCTGAAGAATATGGAGGTGCAGGCTTGGACCAAATGTCGTATGGATTAATCATGCAAGAATTAGAACGTGGCGATTCGGCTGTTCGTTCTGCTGCATCTGTACAATCTTCGTTGGTGATGTATCCAATTTTTTCTTTTGGATCAGAAGAACAAAAACGCAAATATTTACCAAAATTAGCTTCAGGAGAATTCGTTGGAAGTTTTGGATTAACTGAACCAAATCACGGTTCAAATCCTGGCGGAATGGAAACTCGTTTGACTAAAAATGGTGATCATTATATCTTAAATGGAGCAAAAATGTGGATTACAAATTCACCAATTTGTAATATTGCAGTTGTTTGGGCAAGAGATGAAGAAGGAAAAATTCGTGGAGTTATTGTAGAACGCGGTATGCAAGGTTTTACAACGCCAGAAACATTGAATAAATGGTCATTAAGAGCTTCAAAAACAGGTGAATTAGTTTTCGAAAATGTAAAGATTGAAGAATCTCAAATTTTACCAGACGTAAAGAGTCTACGTGGACCATTATCTTGTTTAAATTCTGCTCGATACGGAATTTCTTGGGGTGTAATTGGCGCTGCAATTGATTGTTATGAATCTGCTTTGAAATATTCATTAGAACGAACACAATTTGGAAAACCAATTGCTTCTTATCAATTGCAACAAAAAAAATTAGCTGAATTTATTACAGAAATCACGAAAGCACAATTATTATGTTGGCGATTAGGAACGTTGAAAAACGAAAATAAAGCAACGCCTGAACAAATTTCTATGGCAAAACGCAACAATGTAAAAATTGCTATTGATATTGCGCGAGAATCTCGTCAAATTATCGGTGCAATGGGAATTGTAGGCGATTTCCCTATGATGCGACATGCTGCAAACCTGGAGTCTGTAATCACTTACGAAGGAACGCATGATGTCCATTTATTGATTACTGGCGCTGATGTGACAGGAATTAATGCTTTTGTATAAGATATTTTTTCATACAATCAGATATTTTTATAGGTTTACAATTCGTTTGTAAACCTTTTTTATTTATCACACATGAAATTGAAATCAATTCTACTTATCATTTTTTGTATTCAGGCTATTGTTCTTGACGCACAGGAAACCTACAAAATTACGTATGAACGCTTTTCGAATGGAAAGAAAGTGGAAGAAAGCAATCCCATACAAGTTATTGCGAATATAAAAGAAACCGTTATTGGAAAGCAACAAAGTTTTAGTAATTCTTCAAATTATCCTGATGAAATGTTTTATTATACCAAAACAAATCCATCAATTATTTCCTTGATTACACAATTTGACCCGACTAATTCTATCATTACAAATGATTCTGTCGCGTTTAATAAATCAGTTTTCACGATTTCTAAAGAAACAAAACGAATTTTAGGTTTACGTTGTAAAAAAGCGACGACAAATATCAATTCGAATACAATAGACGTTTGGTTTGTGGACAATATGGACTTGAATGCCTCTCCTACAATGGTTGGAATGAATTTAGGTTTTGTGTTAGAACTTACTCGAAATAATAATTCAACGATTCGAGCTTCAAAAATAGAACGCGAAAAAGATTTGATTCCAAGTCAATTTATTCAAAAAGAATTGCATCAAAATAGAGTTGATTTGTTGACATATAAAGACATTATTTGGAAAAGTAAATTCGTTGATATTCCACTTTTATCACATCAACAAGTTAATTTTAGTAAAGATTTTTCTTCAAATGATTCAATTTATCGCTTTGCAAATGGAACTGTTGTGGTTCGAAAAATTAAAATTCCTCAAATTAAAGAAGGGAGTCAAGTTTTCTTAAATGTTTCGCAACAATCGAATGGCGATGCTTACGATAGAACAGGTTCTGTATTTTTGATTCCGCGTGATTCTAAAATTACGTTTATGGATGGTTTACAAAAAGGAATCAACGAATTACCTGTTTATACATCGGCAAATAATAAAAAATACCAAGGTTATTTTTTGACAGAAAATTATTCGCCAACGATAGAATTAATGCGCTTTTTCACACCTTTTGGAATTAATAAATTCAATCATATTCAATTAAAAAATCAAACTTGGGAAACCGAAGCGAAATATCGTCAAGAAATCACAGAATTTCAAGGTTTATTATCTAATCAAGAAGTTTTGATTGGTTTCTTCATTGGAAATTATGATCAAGGCGGACATACAATTACTGCTAATATTTCTATTCATCCGTCAAGTTCAACGACAACGTTGCCTATCAAAAAAGTTTTACCAATTTTCAATACTGCAAATGTGATGGAAATGGCTGGACAGGAATATCCTACTTTGTTCGAAAATTCGAATGGTTTTACAGTAGAATTCACGTTGAAAGAAGATTACAACAATGCTAAATTGCGTTTTACAACAACTGGACATGGCGGTTGGGAAAATGGAGATGAATTTGTTCCAAAAGAAAATAGTATTTTTCTTGATGGACAAAAAGTATTTAATATAGTTCCTTGGAGACAAGATTGTGGTTCTTATCGCGCTTACAATCCAGCTTCTGGTAATTTTGATAATGGTTTGTCATCATCCGATTATAGCCGTTCTAATTGGTGTCCAGGAACAATTACAAATCCATATTTTATTAATTTAGGAGATTTGAAAGCTGGAAAACATAGCATACAAGTGAAAATTCCGCAAGGAAAACCTGAAGGAAATAGTTTCAGTTATTGGAATGTTTCTGGTGTTCTTTTAGGAGAATAATTTTTTTGGAGCAAAAAGATTTATTAAACGTCTTTTTGCTCTATTTTTTTATGATTTATCAAAACCATTAACCAATCTACAATATCTTGATATACTTCATCTTTGATAGATTCATTCAATATTTCATGTCTCAAGTTTGGATATAATTTCATTGTTACATGTTGAAATCCATTTTGCTTTAAATCTTTATACGATTGCAAAACTCCTTTACCAAAATCACCAATTGGATCATCTGCTCCACTCACAAAATAAATAGGTAAAGATTGCGGTATAGCTTTTGCCCAATTCTTTTTTGTTGCTTGTATATTTAAATTAATCAAAGTATAAAAACCGTTAACAGTGAAAGGTATTCCGCAAAGAGGATCTTTCAGAAAATTTAAACGATTTAACTCATCTAAACTAAGCCAATTAGTCTCATGAAAATTTTCTTCATTTTGAAAATGTTTATTATTCGATTTTGAAAAAATAGTATTAAGTAATTGACTTCTTTTATGAGGAATCAATTTATTTAGAATACTTAAAAAACTACTCAATAATTTAATTCCAGGAATTCTACCTCCTGTTCCCATAATTATAGCACCATCAAAGTGGTCTCCATATTCTTGAAGTAGGCAACGTGTTATAAACGATCCCATTGAATGCCCCAAAATAAAATGTGGTAATAAAGGGTATTCATTCTCTAACAATTTAGCTAAATCTTTTGCCGTCTTTATTAAATTTTCTTTTGGATTATCTAAGCAGAAAAAACTGTAATCTTCTTCTATTTTAGCTGTTCTTCCATGTCCTAAATGATCATATAACAAAACTAGAATTCCTTTGTCAGCCAAATACTTTGCAAAATTTTCATATCGCCCACTATGTTCTTGCATACCATGGACAATAAGTAAAGTAGCTATAATCTCATCTTCTGGAAGAATTACTCTATAATAAACATTCTCTGGTATTGACATTTTTATTAAGATTTAATTATTAATTTACAGTTTTACTTATTCAAAATCAACATTTTTATAAACAAACCATTGACTTTTTCAACAAATTTCAAGCCGATAAATAAGATCTAAAATTTCTAATTTTTATAACTAAAAAAACGAGGTAAATAAAAATTAACCTCGTTTTTTTTATGATGTACAATAATTTTACTTTTTAGTTTTAATTGTATTCTTATAAATCTGACCATCTTTAATAATCACTAAAAAGTTTTTATCAGGATTAGCTATTAATGATAAATCTTTCAACGGATTTCCATCAACCAAAATCAAATCTGCTAAAGCTTTCTCTTCTACAACACCTAATTTCCCTGGATATGGGCTTCTTAAACCAGATAATTGCAACAGTTCTCCATTATCTTGTGTAATCATTTTCAAAATTTCAGCATTTGTAAACCATTTTTGAAGACGTAAAATATAACTATTTTGCTCATCATTCAACTCAGGTTCAAACAAGAAATCCGTTCCCCATGCTAGCTTCACACCAAGTTTTTTTGCTAATGGCCAAACTTTATCTTGACCATCCAAAACTGGTTTACGTTTTTCTTTTCGCTGCTCGTCCATGTTTTCATTATTATCCATCAAATTTTGAAGGCTTAACCAAACACCTTTTTTAGCAAGAATTTTCAATGTTTCTTCATCTAACATTTGACCATGCTCAATTGACTTCACTCCTGCTTCCACGGCACGTTGCACTGCTCTCGGCGTATAGGCATGTACCATTACATATGTCCCCCAATCTTCAGCAGCATCAACAGCCGCTTTCATTTCGTCAAAAGTATATTGCGTAACATCAATCGGATCATAAGCAGAAGACGTTCCACCACCTGCCATTAATTTGATTTGACTCGCACCAAAGCGTAAATTTTCTCTTGTTGCTGTCAAAACTTCATCTCTTCCATCAGCAATAAAAGTAGCTCCTAATTCCTCTGCACGAGATGCTTTTCCAAAGAATCTACGAGAACGTTCGTCTGGAGTTCTAAAATCTCCGTGACCAGCCGTTTGACTAATCGTTGCTCCCGAAGGCCAAATTCTAGGCCCTACAACTTTACCTTTATCAATTGCTAGTTTCAAAGGAAAAATTGGTCCACCAGCATCACGAACACTCGTAAAACCACGCATCAACATTTTGTGAGAAGCTTCGCCAACTTTATTCATTAACATTTCTTCTGACATATCTGGCGACATCATTTGCGTCATCGTCAATGAACCAAATACCATATGTACATGAACATCAATTAAACCTGGCATCAATGTTTTTCCTCCTCCATTTATTTTTACAACATCTTGAGTAGGTGATGAAATTTTTGCAGAACTAATTTTTTCAATTTTTTGACCAGAAACCAAAACATTCATTGGTAATGTTAATGCTTGAGTTTGATGATCTAAAATTCTAACATTTTCAATCAGAATCTGTTTTGTTTGAGCAAAAGTAAAAGTGGTAGCGAGAAAAAAAAGTGCTATTATCGACTTTATTTTCATAATTTATTGTTTAATTGTCCTAAAGATACGTTGAATGCGCGTAATTTGAGGATAATAAAGGTTATTTCTTAATTAAATGGAAACAATTCTTTTCTAAATCTATCTATCTCCTAACCTTTAGCTAAACCTATTATTTTCTTAACTATTGTGACAATTACCACAACCAATAATCCTGCAATCAAAGCAATCAAAGCTTCACTAATCATCATTGGAATTGCTGTAGGTAAATGGTGATGAATATAATCGATGTTATGAACAAATATCCCACCTGAAACCAATAAAAGTGCAACAGTCCCTACAAATCCTAAAATTTTGATCACATAAGGTAATGCGTCAACCAAAAAATGTCCTAATTTAGAAACAGCTCCTTTGTCGTGTGATGCTTTTATCAGTTTAAAACCTGCATCATCCATACGAACAATTAAGGTTACAATCCCGTAAACACCAATGGTTGCTAAAATTGCAATAAACGAAACTGTAAAAACTTGTGTCAACATTGGTTGTTCCAAAACTGTACTCAATGCAATAATCACAATTTCTATCGAAAGAATAAAGTCCGTAATAATTGCAGATTTCACTTTTGATTTTTCCGAGACTTGCTTCTTATCTTCTACTTTATCTTCATGAATAACTTCTGAACCTTTTTTTGGACGGTGAAAAATAAACTCGATTATCTTCTCTACACCTTCAAAAGCTAAATAAAAACCTCCCAAAATCAAAACATATTTTATGACCTCTGGCATGTAATGATTTAGTGTCAAAACAATTGGAACAATGATCAATTTATTGATAAAAGAGCCTTTTGTAATTGCCCATAAAACTGGTATTTCGCGCGAAGATAAAAATCCCGTTGCTTTCTCAGCATTTACAGCCAAATCATCTCCTAAAATCCCTGCTGTTTTACTCGCTGCTACTTTACTTGTAACCGCTACATCATCCATCAATGCTGCAATATCATCTAAAATTGCAAATATTCCTGAAGCCATATTATTGTTATTTTTTGGTTCGTAAAAGTAAAAAATAATGTCAAATCTTTATAGATTATTTTTATGTTCTTTCGACGATTCATTTCAAGCAAATTGCACTCCAAATTCTGACTATAAACCTGATTAATTTTAAACTAAATTAAGTCCTTTCGGAAACTAATCATTAATTTTAAAGAGAAATATATTAAGCTTATAAAATGGAAAATTCTTTCGGTCAGTTAAAGAAACATATTCAAATTTTCACTTCAATTTCTGAAGAAGAATTTCACGATTCAGTCCAATATTTTGAAAAATTTTCGGTGAAGAAAAAAGAAATGATTCATAAAGCTGGAACAGTTTGTACGTACAATTATTTTATTATTTCTGGATGTATTCGATTATTTTTCATCAATGAAAAAGGTGTAGAACAAACCATTGATTTTGCTATCGAAAATTGGTGGTTGACAGATTCGTTTTCTTACATTAATCAACAAATTTCTGAGTTTTATATTCAAGCTCTAGAAAATGCAATTATTATGAAAATGAGTAAAACAAACGAAGAAATTTTATGCGAAAAACATCCTATTTTCAATTCGTATTTCAAACAAATTTATCAAAAAGCAAATGCTGCTGCTCAAATGCGTTCCAAATATTTGAAAGAGTTTTCGAAAGAGGAGTTTTATCTTCACTTCAAGAAAAATTTTCCTGAGTTTTTACAACGTGTTCCGCAATATTTATTAGCTTCTTATTTAGGTTTCACACCCGAATATTTAAGCGAAATCCGAAAGAAAGAGTTTTCTTAAACCAGTTTAATTTTTTTGAATAAATAATCGACGAACTTTGTTAAAAATTAAGAAATGAAATCACGATTAAACATTCAAAAATTAGAACCAAAAGCTTACGAAGCAATGTATGGTCTAGAGAATTATTTAGCAAATTCTGAATTAGATAAATTACATTTAGAACTTATTAAAATCAAAGCTTCACAAATCAATGGTTGTGCTTTTTGTATTAATATGCACACCAAAGACGCGATGAAATTAGGCGAAACAAATCAACGTATTTTTTTGTTGAATGCGTGGCGAGAAACGACACTTTTTACAGAAGAAGAGCGTGTGATATTGGCGATGACAGAAGAAATTACAAATATTAGTCAACATGGTTTATCAGAAGAAACTTATCAAAAAGCATTAACACTTTTTTCTGAAAATTATATTGCGATTATCATTATTGCAATTACCACGATTAATGCTTGGAATAGAATTGCAATCAGTTCTCATATGACGGTTTAAAATTTTAGCTTCAGAAATCTGAAGCTTTTTTTGTGCTAAAAATCGGCTTTCGGATTAAAATAGTTTATTTTTGAGTCTTGAAGTAAAATTGATATGAATATTTACGATTTAATTGTTGACGATAAGGAAGAAATTTCTTTGAATGATGTTTTTTTAGATGATCAAAATCTTGCTCAAGTAAAACAACTTATCAAAGAACATAGATATATAGAGGAATTGAGTAAATATAATTTACCTGTCAATAATAAAATTTTGTTGCATGGATTTTCAGGTTGTGGAAAAACAACAACTGCAAAAGCAATTGCAAATGAAATCGGAAAACCTATATTGATTTTGAATTTAAGTAATATTGTTTCATCAAGAATTGGTGAAACTTCACAAAATATTCGAATGCTTTTTGATAAAGCTGCGCGTGAAAAAGCGATTCTATTTTTGGATGAGTTTGACCAAATTGGAAAAGCGCGTGGAAATGACGACAAAGATGTTGGCGAAATGCGTCGTTTGGTAAACACGGTAATTCAATTAATTGATTATTTGCCACAAAATTCGTTGTTGATAGCCGCAACAAATCATCCACATATTATTGATGTTGCATTATTGAGAAGATTTCAGTTAAAAATTGATTTCAAAATGCCAACATCTGAAATGTTAGATGTTTATTACGATAAACTTTTAAACGATTTACCAAAAGATATTCAATCTCTTAAACGAAAATACAACGTTTCATTTGCAGAAGCTAAAGATTATGCGCTTACAAATGCAAAAGCATTATTGATTGAAAAATTAGAACGTCAAGCAAATTCTTAAAACCAAAATATGGAAGACGAATTAATTTATTTCAGAGAACTTTTGGACACTGATGTAGCACACGGCTTTTCGAAATTTATTCGAATGCAAAAGCCATGAAATACCGCGAAACCGCATCAATGAAAACGATCAAAGATTCGTACAAAATGCTAGAAAGAGATAAAGAAAAAAAGAATTCTGGATATGAATTTCGCTTTGCTGTTATCGAAAAATCTTCTGAAACCTTGATTGGTACTGTAATGTTTCAACCTGTTCATGACAAAGCGATTATTGGCTATTCCATTGATGAACAATTTTGGAACAGAGGTTACGCAACACGAATCATCAATCTGATTTCGAAAGAGTTGAAATTGAGAAAATATATGCTGATTGAAGCTTGGGTGAAAAAAGAAAATATCGCCTCGTCTAAAGCCTTATTAAAAAATAATTTTCAGCAAATTTCGCAAACAATTTATCCGAAAAATCATCTTTTTCAATTAAGATTTACTTATTCTTAAGTTTTACTTAAGATAAGTCTTTAGACATTTATTTCTAAAATCATCGTCCTAATTTTGTAACAGAATAAAATTTCTGATCATGATTTTTACTATTTTTCTCCTATTTATTGGAGCAATTTTAGCATTTTGGATAAGTGCAATTTGTGGCGGTGGCGCAAGTTTAATCTTAATTCCAATCCTCAATCTTATTATTCCAACTTCGTTAGTCCCTTTTTCGTTAACAATCGGAACATTTACAAGTTCTGCCTCTCGAATAGCGGCTTTCAGAAAATCTGTACATTGGAAAATCTTCTTTTGGTTCGTGCCATTTTCAATTCCAGCAGTTTTAATGGGTGCTTATTTAATCAAATTTATCAACCCAATTTATTTACAAATTATTGTAGCTGTATTATTGATTTCAAATGTTCCACAATTATTTCTAAACAAAAAACAACAAGACAATGAAGAAAAACCTTCACCAAAATATATTTTGGCCATTGTTGGTTTTTTAGCTGGATTTGTATCTGGAATAACAGGAGCAATTGGCTTATTATTCAATAGATTTTATTTAAAATATGGATTAACAAAAGAAGAAATTATTGCAACACGAGCTGCCAACGAAATTATACTTCATATCATAAAATTAATCATTTATATTGTTCTTGGTTTATACTCAAAAAACGCTTTATTACTTGGGTTGACGATTGCTGTTGCCTCAATTATTTCTTCTTATACGGTCAAATATATTTTACCTTATTTTAGCGATTTTATTTTCAGAAAAGTTGGTTATGCAGCGATGGTTATTTCTGGAATTACACTTTTTTATACAAGTTCCCAAAAAATCATTCAAGAAGATAAAGTTCAACTTACAACAACAAGTAAAGGTGACGAAAATGAAACAACTTTGAAATGGCGAAACAGCGATTTTGTGATGGAATATTCGTTAGATGGTGAATTTGAGATTGAACGTCCAATTCAACCGAATGAATTACCTGAAGGTTTATTAAAAAAATACAATGAAATTTTACCTAATTACGATAAAATCCATCTCGAAAAAGTATTCAGAATTGGAGAAGATAGTTATGAATTTTATTGTTACAAAGACAATAAACTGACCAAATTTGAACTGAAAGAATAGAAGATTGAACAATTAATTTTTACGAAACATTATTTTTAATAAATTATTCTTAAGTTTAACCAACATTACTATAAAAAATTTATGAATACAAAAGATAATCCCAAACTAATACGAGCTTGGATTTCTTACGATTGGGCGAATTCTGTTCATTCTTTAGTTATTGCCTCTGCTATTTTTCCGGTTTATTACACTTTAATGACCTATGATGCGAACGATCAACCAATTAAATTCTTAGGATTATTACCAGAATCCGCATTCAATTTTTCATTAGCAATTGCTTTCTTTTTTGTGATTGTTTTGTCTCCTGTTTTATCTTCAATTGCAGATTTAATCGGATATAAAATCAAATTTCTTCGCTTTTTTTGCTACTTAGGATCGTTCTCATGTATCGGAATGTTTTTCTTTACATCAAGCGATTTAGTTTGGTTAGCTTTATTACTCAATATCACTGCAAGCATAGGTTTTTGGGGAAGTTTAGTTTTTTACAACGCCTATTTACCAGAAATTGTCTCAGACGAAAAAATGGACAAAGTTTCGGCGCAAGGTTATATGTTTGGTTATATTGGTTCTGTCATTTTATTGACGATTTGTTTGGCAATGATACAATTCGCCCCAGAAGAACAACAAGCAATGTTTACTCGAATAAGTTTCTTATTAACAGGAATTTGGTGGTTAGGATTTGGACAAATTGCATTAAGTAAATTACCAAACCACAAATATGATCGCGAAATTCCAAAAGATATCATCAAATCGAGTTTTAGAAATTTAAAACATACCTTCAAAGATCTTAATCAATACAAAAATATTCGTGTTTTTTTGGCTGGATTTTTCTTTTACAGTTTAGCGATGCAAACTATCTTTTTGATGGCTGCAATGTTTGGAAGTTCAGAAATTGGAATGGAATCTTCAGAATTGATTATGACCATTTTATTAATTCAAATTGAAGCTGTTTTAGGTGCATGGTTATTCTCTTTTCTATCAGGAAAAATAGGAAATAAGAAAACCTTATTAATCGGGATTTTTATCTGGATTATTACATGTATTATTGGTTATTTAATTAATAAAAATGAACCTAATGTAAAAACTCAATTTTACGTAATGGCAGCAATGGTTGGTCTTGTAATGGGAGGTTTGCAAGCTTTATCACGTTCTACATACGCCAAATTATTACCAGAAACAGAAGACACAACAACCTATTTTAGTTTTTATGATGTGTTCGAAAAATTTGCCTTATTCTTAGGTTTAGTTATTTACGGATTATTGATTGAATATTCTGGCGGAATGAAAGCTTCTGCACTTGCAATGGGCGTTTCGTTTGCGATTAGTTTTGTGATTTTATTGTTCTATAAAATGGAAAAGAAGTAAAGCATAATTACATTTTTATATAATCGAATAATTATTCTAACTTAGCAATATTATACAATACTGGTAATGAAAAATAAATATGTAAACTTTATTTCAGATGAGCATTTATTAAATTGCATTGAAAATTTATATAAATCTTATCAAAAGGCTAAAAGCAAAATTTCTAAAAAAAGTTTTTATACAAATAAAGTTGACACTATTAAATTAACTTTTGATTCAAAATTTAATAATATTGATGAAGAAGATTTGATACAATCTGAGATTCTTAGACAAATTGATAAATCTATAAACAATTCTATCGGAACTTTTCATGAACAAATTTTAGGTGGAATAAAAGGTTATGAAATTGGAAATTTAAGTGGATTTGATATAAAAGCAAATGATGACACGTTATTTGCAGATATCAAAAACAAACATAATACAATGAATAGCAGTTCTTCGGAAGCTCTTTTTCAAAAATTGGCTCGATATGCAGATGATTACAAGAAAGCTAAATGTTATTGGGTTCAGATTTTAGCGAAAAATAGTTTTAACGAAAATTGGAAAGGCGAAATTAATAGCAAAGAATATAGTCATTCAAGAGTTTTTAAAATCTCTGGAGATCAATTTTATGCTTTACTAACTGGAGAAGAAGATGCTTTCTATCAACTTTATAAAGCGCTTCCTATTGCAATAAATGATTTTTTAGAAACCACAAAAAAAGAACAAAACGAAAATGAAAATTCGGCTTTAGAAGAAATTACTTCAGAAACCGAAAATTCAAAACGTTCTATTCTTGATCAAATTTCCTTTGATAATTATTCTTATTATTCAGGTTTTAATAAACTATAATATTGGTTAAGAAAATTAATTATTGAATAACCAACCTCTTTTCCTAAATTAACGGGAACTGCATTACCAATTTGCTTATATTGTTGTGCCATAGGCCCTGAAAATTCCCATTCATCAGGAAAAGTCTGAATACGAGCATATTCTCTTACTGTAAAAGGGCGAGTTTCATCTGGATGACAACGCTCTGTTTGTTTTTGGGCAGGGCTACATGTTAAGGTTAAACAAGGTTCGTCCCAGCCTATTCTTCTTGCCATTCCTGTTTTTCCTCCACCTAAATAAAAACTTGCTCCCATAAATTCTTTCTGAATTTCAAGAGGTAAATCTCTCCAATAGCCTTTTGGAGGAACTAAATCTAATACACTTTTCTTGCTTTCAGGATATTTAGCTCCAGTAGATTTTGGAACATTACAATCGAACAATTCTCCTTTTTTCAATGCATCAGAAAGATTATATATTTTTTTGTACGGCGTTGGATAGTGATAATCTATTGGAATATCTTTACGAATTCCTACTAAAATTAATCGTTCTCTTTTTTGTGGAACATTATAATTAATTGCTTTCAAAACCTCTACTGGAACTACTTTATACCCAATTTCATCTAAAATCGAAATCATTCCACGTAAAGTATTACCATTATCATGATTCAATAAACCTTTTACATTTTCTCCAATACAAATAGGTGGATTAACTTCTTTTACAGCTCTTGCAAATTCATAAAATAAAGTTCCTCTTGCATCTTCTAAACCAAGTCTTTTTCCTGCGTAACTAAAAGCTTGACAAGGAAATCCTCCTGTTACAACATCAACTTTATTATAATATTCAGAAAAATTAAAATTCTTAATATCACCTTCTAAGACATTCCAATTTGGTCTATTTTTTCTTAAAGTTTCACAAGCGTGTTTATCAATTTCATTTAATGCAACACATTTCAACCCTGCTTTTTCCATACCAATTGCCAAACCTCCAGCTCCAGCAAATAATTCTAAGACATGAAAATCTTGCGTTGGCTTTACAAAATTTGAAACAGTTTCTTCAATATCTGTCTGCAAAAATTCAGCAAACAACGTCTCTACATCTCTTCTCCTATAAACTCTATAATTACTTATAGGTTCTCGAACAGCCGATAACTTCCCTTCTTCATCCCAACGACGAAGTGTTTTTGTACTTTTATTAAGTAATTTCGCTGTTTCTGAAATAGTTAAATATTCACTCATAACCAAATTATACAACATTAGACATTGGTTACAAAATAAAAGAAAAAAAATAGAATTTCAAAGAAAAAATTATAAAAAAACAACCCCAATATCATCGAATATTAGGGTTTAGTTTTAAAAATTATAACCTTCCTTTTTCCGAACTACTTTTTGATTGTTCTATTGTGAATGATTTTCCGAAATTGTATCGAATTCCAACACGATAATAACGAGCGGATTGTCCTGTATAAACAAATTTTGTATCGTTACTAAAACTTTGATCTTGCCAAGCTCTATCTTTAAATACATTGTTTACATTAAACGAAACTTCAAACTTTTTATCCAAAAATAACGCTCTCAAACCTAACGCCGTACTCCAATTAGCACGACTTCTTGACATGGCATCAATTGTTTTTGTCGTATAATTTGTAGTATGATTAAACAATAATGTTTTCGATTTATTCAATTCTAAATTATTTGTCAAACGAAATTCTCCATTAAATCCATCCAATACATAATTGTATTCTGGAATAATTCCTTTCGTTTTTTTGTAATACAAATCAATCGCTCCATTGACTTTCCACCATTTTACAAGCTTGAAATTTAGATTTTCACTAATCCCAAAACTCTCCGAATCAGCATAATTATATGGAATCCAATTTTGTGTATTTTCTGTTGGATTTACAACCACAATTTGATTGATTTCATCCGTAGAATTTCTATAATATAATGTTGTAATAGCCAAATCTTTGTATGCATATTCCAACTCATAATTATACGAATAAGAAGGTTTTAACTTCGGGTTTCCTTCGGCAAAAGAATAAGGCGAATAAATGGTACGAAACGGATTCAATTGTCCCATATAAGGTCGCTCAATACGGCGTCCCACATTTATACTTAACGAATGATTTTCAGCTGGTTTATACATCAAATAAGCCGTTGGGAATAGCCCATCATATTTATAGGTATCATGTTGATTTTCTTGCGGAGAAAAACCTTTTGCATCAGTATTTTCGTATCTCAAACCAATTTTTGCAGACCATTTTTCTGAAATATCTTTCTCGATACTCGCATAAAAAGCTAAAATATTTTCGTCATAATAAAAACCATTACTCAACTTTTTATCATAAACAGGCGTTCCAGAAGATGTGTTGTAAAATAAATTATCGCTATTATTTTTCGTCCAACTATAACGTCCACCATAATTTAGTTTCCAAGTATTAACGGGGTGTTCCATATCAATATTCAAACTATAATTATTTGCTTTTTGATCAGACAAACTTTTATTTCCTTGATATTCTGCTGTATTTTCAAGATCATTTGAATTAAAAAATCGGTTTGAAGTTACACTTGTATTGTTATTATTAAAATTTACCCAATCAAAATCAAATGTCAGTTTTTTTCCGATTGTATCCATTTTATAAATGACATGATAATTCAGTGTATTGTATTTCGTGTTTCCTTTGCTCCCATTTCGATCATTCAAAATATAGCTCAACAATTCGTTCTTATCCAAACTATTTATCGTTGTTTTAGTACCACCAGTTCCTTTTCGATTTCCAGCATATAAATCAACCGTAAAACCAGTCGTCAACTTCTCCGAAATTTTATAATCTAAACCTAATTTTCCGCCAATATTTCTATTTTTACCACTATTTTTTTCTCTTTCGGTCCAAACTTCATTGGTTTTTGTGAAATAAATATCAGATTGTCCAATTCCGTCATATTCACCAAAACCACCAAAAATATTCGAAACTAAAGTCCATTTATTTTTTCGGTAATTAAACGATGCACTATTGTTCCAATATGGTTTGTTATAATGTTGCAATGATGACGACAAACTCCCATTCCACGAGTCTTTTTTACCAGATTTTAATACAATATTGAGAATTCCACTATTTCCTATTGCTTGATATTTTGCGGGTGGATTTGTAATTACTTCAATTTTCTCAATATCATCTGCGCGAAGCGTTTTTAAATAATTTGTCAATTGATCACCAGACATTTCCAACAAACGATCGTCCACCATCACACGCAAATTACTTTTACCAATTATCGAAACTACATCATTATCAACCTTTACACGAGGCGCCAATTTTAGCAAATCTAATGCATCTCCACCTTTTGCTCCTTCCGCTAAATCAGCATTAAAAACAAGTCGATCAACTTTCTTTTCTATTAATTTTTTCTGACTCTTTACAACTGTTTCATTTAATGTAATATTTTCAGTTTTAGGAAGAATAATAACGCCTAAATCCTGATTTTTTCCACATAAAATCGTTTGAGTATGAAGCAAAACACCAGCTTCTTCTATTCGAAACATATAACTTCCTTCGGCTAAATCAACTGTAAAACTTCCTTTATCATCAGTTGAAATTTCATCGATAATTTGATCATCTTTCAGAATAATCACATCTGCTAGACTAACAGGTGTTTGATTCGTATATTGTAAACTTCCTTTATATTGTTGTTGCGCAAAAATAGAGGTCGACGCAAATAATAGAATTGGAATATATAATTTAGACATATTAGGTTTGTTTACTATATGACGTACGAATTACAGAAAAGTTACATGGAAAATGAAGAATAACAGAATTTGTCTTAAAAAAATAAATTAACAATGATTTAATATTTAAAGAATTTTACTACATTTCAAAAAATAATTATAACTGATTAAAAAAATATAAATGAATGGATTTTAATGTATTAAAAAACAAATTAGTGCAATCAACCAAACAAGCCTTTTTGAAAATTTATAACGAAAATCCTTCCCAAGACCTTTACGCTTTTGCCTTGTGCAATAACGACACGAAAATAGCTATTCATCCTTCGGCAAATTCTATCGAACATTTGGAAAAAGTATCGGATGAAGACGATTTTTGTTACTACAAATACGAGCCTTCTGAATGGAAATATGATTATTTAGGAGCTGAAAATTCTTTTCAAGAAATCAATCAAATGTGCAAACAAATAGTTGATGAACACGACGATGACGAAGATTGGTTTTATCAATTTCAGAATAAAATTAACGAAAAATGCATCGAAGTGTTGGAAGAATTAAAGAATGAAAATTTCTTTTCTAAATTAATCGGTAAAGATATTTTCTTAAACTTTTCTGTAATTGATGATGATTTGAACAAAGAAAAACAACAAAAAATTATTACTCAATTGAATGATAATTCATACAAAGAAGATTATTTTGAATGGATGACAACTTGGGGTAAAAATAAAAAAAGAGCTTTATAAAAAGCTCTTTTTTTATTGATTATATTTCTAAAAATTTTAGATTTCTTTTCTCAATCTTGCAACCGGAATATTTAGTTGTTCACGATATTTTGCAATTGTACGACGAGCAATTGGATAACCTTTTTCTTTTAAAATTTCGGTTAATTTTTCATCTGTCAAAGGTTTACGCTTGTCTTCATCTGCAATTACATCTTGTAAAATTCGCTTGATTTCGCGTGTCGAAACTTCTTCACCATCATCATTTGTCAACGATTCTGAGAACAAATCCTTTATCAAAAATGTACCATAAGGCGTTGTGACATATTTTGAATTCGCAACACGAGAAACTGTCGAAATGTCCATTCCAATTCGATCCGAAATATCTTTCAAAATCATCGGTTTGATTTTCGTTTCATCTCCTGTTAAGAAATATTCTTTTTGAAATTTCATAATCGCTTCCATCGTATACAAAAGCGTATTACGACGCTGCTGAACCGCATCAATAAACCATTTCGCAGAATCTAACTTTTGTTTGACAAACATTACAGCTTCTTTCTGTTGATTCGATTTATTTTCGGTTTTTTTGTATGTATCTAACATTTCTGCAAACGCACTCGAAATTTTCAATTCAGGTACATTACGTCCATTTAACGACAATTCTAAATCACCATCGTTGATATGAATTGTAAAATCTGGCGTTATTTGCTCTACAATTTTACTACTACTCGAAAATGATTTTCCTGGTTTTGGATTCAAACGTTCAATCTCCGAAATTGCATCACGCAATTCATCATCATCTGCATCATATTTTGCCATCAATTTCGAATAATGTTTTTTCGTAAATGCATCAAACGATTCTGAAATTAATTTTTCGGCTAATTCTACTGCTTCTGTTTGATTTTTATTTTCTAATTGAATCAATAAACATTCTTGCAAATCTCGCGCACCTACTCCAACTGGATCCATTCGTTGAATATAATTAATCAACAAATTTTCGACCTCTTCTGGCGAAGTGTAAATATTTTGCGAGAATGCTAAATCGTCTACCAACGATTTAATATCACGACGCATATAACCATCATCGTCAATATTTCCTAAAATAAATTCAGCAATTTGAAATTGTTCCGAAGTTAATCGATTCGTATATAATTGTGATGTCAAAAACTCGATAAAACTCTCTCCTTGTGCGTAAGGAACAGATTTATCTTCGTCATCATCACTATAATTATTCGTATACGTTTTATAATTTGGGATGTCATCATCGCTCAAATAATCATCAATATTGATGTCACTTGTATCAATCACTTGTTCGTCGCCAAAGTCATCACTCTGATTATCCCATTCTTCCTGCTCTCCTCCGTAATCTTCGTCATATTCAGAAGATTGATCATCCAAAGCAGGGTTTTCTTCCAACTCTTCCTTTACGCGTTGTTCAAAAGCAACCGTAGGAAGTTGAACCAACTTCATTAATTGGATTTGTTGTGGCGATAGTTTTTGTTGTAATTTTAAATTTAATTCCTGCTTTAACATATTTTGGGTTTTGGCTTATATAAAAAAACGGATTTAGCTTAAAGTTACAATTTTTAAGCATAAATCCGTAAAAATATTTTGATTAAAATTCAGCGTTATTCGGTGTTCTAGGGAAAGGAATCACGTCACGAATGTTACCCATTCCAGTAACGAATAATACCAAACGCTCTAAACCTAAACCGAAACCAGAATGTGGCACAGAACCGAAACGTCTTGTGTCGCGGTACCACCATAATTCTTCTTTATCGATTCCGAATTTTTCCATTTTTTCGTCTAAAACTTCTAAACGTTCTTCACGCTCAGAGCCTCCGATAATTTCTCCGATTCCAGGGAATAAAACGTCCATTGCGCGAACTGTTTTTCCATCGTCATTCATACGCATGTAGAATGCTTTGATTTCTGCTGGATAATCAAATAAAATAACAGGCGTTTTGAAGTGTTTCTCAACTAAATAACGTTCGTGTTCTGATTGTAAATCTGCTCCCCAACCTTCGATTGGATATTTGAATTTACCTTTTTTATTTGGTTTAGAATCTTTTAAGATATCAATTGCTTCTGTATAAGTTAAACGAATGAATTTGTTATTTAAAACATATTCTAAACGCTCAATTAAACCTAATTCAGAACGCTCTGCTTCTGGTTTTTGTTTTTGCTCTTTGTCAAAACGTTCAGCTAAGAATTTCAAATCATCTTTACACGTTTCCATTGCGTAAGTGATAACAGATTTCATGAAATCTTCTGCCAAATCCATATTTTGATCTAAACGGAAAAACGCAACTTCTGGTTCAATCATCCAGAATTCAGCTAGGTGACGAGAAGTATTCGAGTTTTCTGCGCGGAAAGTAGGTCCAAATGTATAAATTTTTCCTAATCCCATTGCTGCAGTTTCTCCTTCTAACTGTCCAGAAACCGTTAAATTAGTCGATTTACCAAAGAAATCTTGTGTATAATCTACTTTTCCTTCTTCGTTTTTAGGTAAGTTTTCCATATCCAAGTTTGTGATATGAAACATCTCTCCTGCTCCTTCAGCATCAGATCCTGTAATAATTGGCGTGTTGATGTAAACGAATCCATTTTCGTTGAAATACTTGTGAATCCCGAACATTAACGCGTTACGAACACGCATAGTTGCAGCAAAAACATTTGTTCTGAAACGTAAATGTGCTTGCTCACGCAAAATCTCTAAACTGTGTTGTTTTGGTTGTAAAATTGTTCCTTTTAAATCATCAGATGGCGCAGTTCCTAAAATTTTGATTTCTTTCGCAACAATTTCAATCTCTTGACCAGCTCCTTCACTTTCTACCACTTCTCCTTTTACTTGTAAAGAAGCTGCTGTAGAAATTTGTTTTATAATTGATTCGTCAAAATTTTCGAAATCTACTACTACTTGAATATTATTAATTGTAGAACCGTCATTCAACGCGATGAAACGATTACTTCTGAACGATCTTACCCATCCATTTACAACTACTTCCTGTAGCAACAAATCCTTGCCTTTTTCTAATAAGGCTTTAATTCCGTACGATTGCATAATTTTTTAATTTATCCTTACAAATTTAGTTATTATTTAAAGTTATAAAAATTATAGGCATAATTTTTGCGAATATTTTTCAACCAACCTAAAAATCCTTTACAATTTCAATGAAAATGTAAAGGATTTTTGATTTTAGTTTATTTTTTGAAGTAAAATTATTCTATTTTTCTAGATTCAAAACGCAAAAGAATTTCATTTATTCTTTGAATAAGATCTTTATCAGAATTATTATCTTGAACTAAATAATCTACATAATTTTTTAATTCATGGAATTGACTCTCTGTTTTGATAAAACCTTTTTCAACTAATTTTTTAATTCTTTTGAAATATGATTCAAAAATATCAATTTCATAATGTGTTGTTTGAATTTTTAAACGAATAAATTCATCTTTCATTTCATTATTAAACGCAAGATGAACAATATAATAATCTAAAGTCGCAAGTACTAAATCTCTATATTTTTTAAGTTCAAACTCTTTATTCATAAATTTAAATCAATATATACGATTCTGAAACGAGTCCAGAATGACAAAATCTAAATACCTACAAAAAATTCAAATTTACAGTTAATTTTAAATAGAAATTGTCTTGGAATTTTTCTTCTGAATAAGCTCCTAAACGGTAAAATGCTCCTAAACCAAATGTTTTGAAAATTAAATTGTTTACCTCAACACCTGTTTCGTGATAATAATGATTTAAGGTTTTGAACTCTAAATTTTGATGATCTGCTCTATCTTTCATATCACCCAAAACTCCACGGTAAACGAATTGCGGGAAAATAATTTTGTTTCCAACTTTAACACCAGCAAAAATATGTTTCAACTGAAATGATACAAATCGATCCGAATAAAATTCACCTGGACGCATTGTTTCGAAATTCGTTAAACCTCCTACTCCAAAATTCAAAAAGTCATTTCGTTTTGCATTCCCTTGTCCTTCGAACAAATTCATCAACGGCATTTTTCCTTCAACCCAACCCGCATTTACATTGAAATTTGTTTTACCAACTCGCGTATCGAACACATCAAAATAAGAAATATTGAAACGAAGTGGATCATAATCAGAATTGAAAATATCCCAATATTTCGTCAACATTGCATAGAAAACAGATTTCCCGCTATTCACCGTCACTTTTCCGTAAGGCGTGCGGATAAACTTGTCTTTTGGTGCAAAACGGATCGCTAATTGCGTATTATACAAATCGTACCAACCTATATTATTCAGGAAAGAATAATCAAATTCTGCTTGTTGTTTTTCATAATTTGCCGAAATATTGAAGGTTACATTCTTGAAAATATCTTGCTCATATCCAAAAGAATAATGTTTATACGAAAAATATTCGTGATTATAAATATTACTAAAAGCTCCAGAAATTAGACGTGTATAATTCGATTGTAATAAAATTGGCGTTTTCCCAGAAGCCGAAACATCTTGCGAGTATTTTGCAAAAATTCGACCCGAATAAGGCTTATTTACATAATAATCTCCACCAAATCCAAACTTGAATGTTTCATCTTTGAAACCATAAGCTGAATACGCATTCAACGAATATTTATCGCTCCAATTTTCATTTGTATTAAACGCGGCACCAAGTCTAAAACCTTCGTAATCATTAAACGCTAAGATTTTTGTTAAATCTAAATCAACTTTTCCTAATGATAATTTCCCACCAGAATTGATGATTCTCATCAATTTCATTTGACGTTCTAACTTATATTTATCGCCAATACTATCAATTGTCGTATAAGTATTTCGCTCTTTGTTTGATAATGACGAATCGCGGTAATCTTCCATCACATTGTCCCATTTCTTTTCGTTCATATTTTGAAAAGAAATTTCGTCTTCGTAACCTAAAAATTCGTTGCGTTTGAAATGTGCTGGATTTTGAATATCCTTGAAAGTTGTTTCAAGATTAATCCAAATTTTTTCTTTTTTATCAATAAAATCATCATCGGATAATTTCTCTGTAATCTTAAAATTACCAGCTTCCATGCGATATTTTTGTTGATTTGGAATCCAAGAACCATTATTCAATTTCCAATCTGCTTCTAATTCTGCAACATAATTTGAAATCGTATTTTCTGCTTCAATTTTGATTAAAGCATACGTTCTATCATCAATCCAAAGTGTTCCTTTAATTTGTCTTTTATCCGTTTTGATTGAAGGGAAAAAGCTAATAACAGCCGTTTTTCGCCCATCAATAAAAATATCCTCTTTGAAACCATAACGGTAATGCGAAAGACCTTCTCGACTTACTGGATTAATAATTCCTTTGAAGAAAAAATTGATTTTATCTTGATCAAAATTGAACGCAATTGGTTGCATCGCCAAATATTCGTACAAAGGCGAACGCATTCCAGAAATACGAGAAGATTGCACGATATTTTTTAGTCCAAAACGCTTCGAAACTTTATGATCCATTGCACGTTCTCCCAAAAATAAATGACTGTTGTCTAACAATTTTTTCCATTGATTATTGACAGAATCTTTGTGATTTTGAGGTTGAATGATAAACGGAATCGAATCGTTATTTACTGTACTCCAAAATTTAGTGTATGATTTTAGGAAAATATTTCCTCCGTTTCTGATTGTATTTTTGGATTGATTGCGAATTGCTTTGATAATCAAATTACGACCAACAGAATCATTTGTCGTAAAACTAACCTCATCCAAACTAATGAAAGAAGGTTTCATCATAATTTCCACCAACTTTTTACCATCAGTCTGAATACTTTCTGAGAAATATCCGTTTTTGATTATATCAATAAAATGAACAGAATCATTGATATCCAATTCTCCTAATTCGTCTGTTTGACCAAGAAATTGTTTGGTATCGCTGTAAACATTAGCACCAGTTAAACGAAATTCGTCTTGAGCATCGAATACTCTCACTTTAATTTGAGCAAATGTGGCAATTGAAATACAGAAATTTAGCAGGAATATATAGTTCTTCATCTTTTGAAATTGATTATGCAAATAAATAAAAAAAGCAGCGAAACGCTGCCTTAAAATATTTTTTTTTCAAGAAAGATTAAACTTTCATGATTTCAGCTTCTTTTTTCGTTAAAGCTTCTTCTAATTTCTTAGAAAACTTGTCTGTTAATCCTTGTACACGTGTTTCGTAATCTTTCACCATGTCTTCAGAAGCTTCTTTTACACCTTTAAGAGCTTTGTTAGCATCTTGACGAGCATTACGAAGAGAAACTTTAGCGTTTTCCATTTCAGCTTTTGCCATCTTAACTAACTCTTTACGACGTTCTTCCGTTACTGGAGGAATACTAATGATAATAGAATCTCCATTGTTAGAAGGTGCAAAACCTAAATTAGCATTAATAATTGCTTTTTCGATTTCACCAATTAAATTTCTTTCGTACGGTTGTATACTCAATGTCATTGCATCTGGTGTATTTACATTTGCAATTTGAGTTAACGGAGATAAACTTCCGTAGTAATCAACACGAACTGAACTTAACATTGCAGGAGTTGCTTTACCTGCTCTTAATTTGTCAAATGCTACCTCTAAGTGACTTACAGTACCTTGCATTTGTTCCTTAGCCGTTTCTAAAATAATATCTAATTCTTCCATTTCGGGATTTATTTATTTGTTACTAGAGTACCTACGTTATCTCCTAAAATTAATTTTCTCAAGTTACCATCAGTATTCATATCAAATACAATAATAGGTAAATTATTTTCTTCACTCAAAGTAAAAGCAGTCATATCCATTACTTTTAAGTTTTTATCGTAAACTTCTTGATAAGAAATTGTTTCGAATTTCTCTGCTGTTGGATCTTTTTCTGGATCTGCAGTATAAATTCCGTCAACACGAGTTCCTTTCAAAATAACATCAGCTTGTGTTTCAATCGCTCTTAAAACTGCTGCTGTATCTGTTGTAAAATATGGATTTCCTGTTCCTGCACCAAAAATTACGACACGCCCTTTCTCTAAATGACGCGTTGCTCTTCTTTTGATAAATGGTTCTGCGATTTGCTCCATACGAATAGCCGTTTGTAAACGTGTATTAACACCAGCATCTTCCAAAGCTCCTTGCAATGCCATACTGTTAATCACTGTTGCCAACATTCCCATATAATCTCCTTGTACACGATCCATACCAGAAGCAACACCTTGTACACCTCTAAAAATATTACCACCTCCGATTACGATTGCCACTTCGCAACCAAGTTCAGCAACTTCTCTAATTTGTTGCGCATATTGTTTCAGCATATTTGGATCAATACCATATTGTAAATCTCCCATTAATGCTTCACCACTCAATTTAAGTAATATTCTTTTGTATTTCATCTTGTCAAAGGTTTTCTTTTGCAAATATAATTTTTCTATTCTGATTTATCCTAACGTTCGAAAATGTCAAACGCATTTTTTGTTGTAATTGCTGCAATTTCAGCTGGTGTTTGATGGTAAATATCAACCAACTTATCGCAAACATGTGTCAAATAACTACTTTCATTTCGTTTTCCGCGAAACGGAACTGGAGCTAAATAAGGTGAATCTGTTTCGAGAACGATATGTTTGATATCAAAATCACCTAAAAATTGATCTATTTTACCATTTTTGAAGGTTACAACTCCACCAATTCCTAATTTCAGATTGAAATCAATTGCGCGTTGTGCATCTTCTTTTGTTCCTGAAAAACAATGAAAAATTCCGAATAATTTTTCATCTTTTACTTCTTCTAACACTTCAAAAACTTCGTTGAAAGCATCTCGACAATGAATGACAATTGGTAAATTCTTTTCTTTTGCCCATTCAATTTGCATTTTGAAAGCATCTTGTTGCGTTTGTAAAAATTCTTTTTCCCAATACAAATCAATTCCGATTTCGCCAATTGCTTTAAATGGTCGTTTATCAATCCATTCGCGCACATGAGTCAATTCGTCTTCTATTGTATCTGGATGAACCGAACACGGATGCAAACCCATCATCGCAAACATCGAATCTTGGTGTGCAGTTTCTAACGCCAACATTTTGTCCGTGTAACTTTTATCAATTGCAGGCAAATAAAATCGCTCTACTCCATTTTGCTTTGCTCGCGCAATTACTTCATCTATATCATTCTCAAATTGCTCCGAATATAGATGTGTATGTGTATCAATTAACATGTTTTATTTTTGATTTCAAAAGTTCTTTTTCAGCTAAAAAATCAAGTTGATTTCCTTTTTCTAATTCATTCATCAATGCAATCGTTTTTACTAAAAATTGTTGATGATTTTCTGATTCTTCATTAAAAGGGCGATGATTAATCGCTGAAATAACTTTGTTTATTTTTTGAATAATTGTTTGCGTTGATTGCTCGAAATAAGTCTCCGAAAACCTTTCCCAAATATAATCAACGGCTTGTTTTGATGGATGAATCAAATCTTCTTTGAAAAAACGATAATCTCTCAAATCATCTAAAACCAATTCGTATGACGGAAAATATTCAACTTGATTATTTTGACTTAATTGATATAAAGCGTCTAACAATCTCGCTTTGCTTACATTATTTTCGACCATTCCATCTTTTGTGTGACGAACAGGACTAACTGTTGTAATAATGCGAATAGTTGGATTAATTTTCTTCAAATCTGAAACAATTAATTCCAATGATTTTAGATTTTCTTCTGTTGTTAATAATCGTTTTTCAAATTGTTTAGCCTCTACTTTATGACAATTTGCGACAACTTGATTAGATTCTTTCCATTCATAAATCCACGATGTTCCTAATGTAATCATCAATACATCACAAGAATGAATGTAATCATAAACTTCATCTAAAGTCGAATTTAATTCCTCTAGAACAGCTTCTTTCGTCAACGCATTAAACGAAGAATGTACATCGAAACAGAAAAATTCTTCTCCATTTTGATGTACATCAGCTGTTGTAAAATATTTTTTTTGAATGCTTCTTTCGATTAAATTTTGAATAGAATTCGAATTAAAAATCACTCCAAATGGATTAATTAATCCATCAAACTTTAAATCGGTCAAACGCTTTCCAATTTCATCTGAAAAACAAGAGCCTATCGTCAATATTTTGTGTTGATGATTGAGCTTAAAATCAGAAGATTGAATTTGAAAAGTCGTTCGAAATTGCATTTTTTATCCTTGTCGATCAATTAAAACTTCGCTTAATTCTCTCAAATAAGATTTACGTTCTTCTGGAACATCAATTTGATCCAAATAGCTGTGCGCTTTATTTGTATACTCTCTAATTAATGTCGAAAGTTTACGGTTAACATTCAGTTTTCTGAATAATTTCTCTACCGCATATACCTTATCGATATTATCTGTATTTGAGCTATACCAATATAATAATTCCTCTTTTTCTTCTTCGTTTGCCGCTTCTAAAGCAGAAATGTAAAGAATCGTTTTCTTATTCTCGAAAATATCTCCAGCGTGTTTTTTACCTAAATGTTCAAGGCTACCAAAAACATCCAAATAATCATCTTTCAATTGATACGCGATTCCTAAATTCAAACCATATTGGTACAATTTATCCGAATCCTCTTCCGAAGCATTTCCAATCATTGCGCCTAATTTCAAAGCACAACCAAGTAAAACACTCGTTTTTAGAGAAATCATTTTGATGTAATCTTCGTACGAAACATTCAATTTTGTTTCATAATTCACATCCAATTGCTGTCCTTCACAAACTTCTAAAGCAGTTTTAGAAAATAATTTTGTCGAACGTTTAAATAATTCTGGTTCTAAATCTTCTAAATATTGATATGCTTTTACCAACATCGCATCACCAGAAAGAATCGCTGTATTTAATCCAAATTTTTCGTGAACTGTTGGTTTACTTCTTCTTAATGAAGCATTATCCATAATATCGTCGTGCATCAACGAAAAATTATGAAAAAACTCAATCGCTAACGAAGGTTTCAACGCTTTTTCAACTTCACCATCAAACAAATCAGTTCCCAATAAAGTCAAAATTGGACGAATTCTTTTACCACCAATATTCAAAATATAATCCATCGGTTCGTATAATTCTTCTGGATTTTTAGAAAATGGATTTTTATCGATTGTTTCGGCAATTAATTCGTGAAATTTATCAAATGAGTACATAGTTTGATTTTTGTAAAAATTAAGTTTTGGCAAATATAACTAAGAATGATTGATTTTGGGTTGTTTTCTTTTATTTTTGATTGAACCTAAAAATTCGTTTCCGACAATCAAATACAAAAGAATTTGACCAATAATCGCCGCAATAAAATAAGGATGACCTTTTTGTAAAACAATCTCAGCACTTTGCAGCAAAGGAATTGTCCAAAAATAAGTGGAAACAATTACTAAAAGCAACGCATTAAGCCTAAAAATCCAGATTTTATTCATTTTATATGTTCCGAAATGGATAAATAAAGCACCCAAAAAAGTATAAGCCAACACCTCGAAAAATTCGTTCAGCACAAATTGTTCTCTAAATAAGCCAAAAATATCTTTGTGACTTACAAACAAAAATTCTTCTGGAACAAGATAACTCCAATGGTTTGCAATAAAAAATAAAACAAGATTTAGCATCAAAACAATCGTCAATTGATCTTTGAATTGATCAACAAACATTGAATAATACTTGAACTTTGAGATTGATTTCTTTGATTTCATTTAACGAAATAATTCACTTACAATTTGATACGATTTTCGTTTTGCTTTTTGATCAAAAACATTCGTCGAAACCATAATTTCATCAATTTTAGATTCAAAAATAAATTCATCTAAACTCTGCGCCAGAGCACCTTTACTTCCAATAAAAGACAAAGCTGTCATTCCTTTTAGCATATATTTTTGCTCAGGCGAAGCTAATTCTAACTGTGTTTTTTCGGGTGGAACAATTGGTTGGCGTTTATCGGTAATAATATTCAAAAATCCTTGGTACATCGACATCGATAAATAATGCGCTTCTTCGTCTGTATTCGCCGCAATTACATTGACACAAGCTATCGTATAAGGTTCTTGCAAAAATTCTGAAGGTTGAAATTGAGAACGATAAATCTCTACCGCATTATAAAATTGTTGTGGCGCAAAATGCCCCGCAAATGTATAAGGCAAACCTAATTTAGCCGCCAAAAAAGCAGAATCTGTACTTGATCCCAAAATATAAATCGGCACATTTGCACCTTCTCCAGGAATCGCACGCACTTTACTTTCTTTATTATCTAAACTAAAATAGTTTTGTAGATTTTTGATTTCAGCTTCAAAATCATAATTCATAAAATTATCGCCTCTACGCAAAATAGACGCCGTTAATTGATCTGTTCCTGGCGCACGACCTAAACCTAAATCGATACGATTTGGATAAAGCGCATCTAATGTTCCAAACTGTTCTGCAACTGATAAAGCAGTATGATTAGGTAACATGATTCCTCCCGAACCAACTTTAATTCTTGAAGTTCCATTTGCTACATAACCTATTAATAAAGAAGTTGCCGCACTCGCAACATTTTGCATATTATGATGTTCGGATAGCCAATAACGACTATACCCTATTTCGTCGACAAATTTTGCGTTATCTAACGTGTTTTTGAACGTTTGATTTAATGTATCCCCTTCTCTCACATAAGCCAAATCTAACACCGAGTAATTTATTTTTCTCATCCGTTCTTTTCTAATTAAAATATGAAACTAAATTACAAAGAAAAAATTTAAAAAAAATTCCTCCATAATATACATTATAGAGGAGATAAATTTGATAATTGGATTTATAAATAGGTTTAAGTAGTTGAGAGCGTTTAGTTTTTAATTAATAGTTTGATGATAGATTAGTAATCTTTCGAAATACATAATTCAAAAATAGATTATAAATCAAAAAAAATTATATTTTCAGGGGGGACAATTGAGGGGACAAATTACATTTAATTCATTTTCAATTATTTATCCTTTACAAAAAAAGGATAAAATATTTTAAGATTATCTAAAATAAACTAAATATTAAAATTATATTTGAAAAAAAATATGCTCAAGTCCTCTATATTTTTTACTTTTTTACTAAACCTAATACTTTTATTCTCATCATTTGAATCATTTCATACTGTATATGATGATCAAATTGCATTAGAAAAAATCATATTTCAAAATAGAGATGTTGAAGATTCGTTACAATTGCAACTTAATTTTAATGAAATTAATCGTCAATCGACTTCTAATTTTAAACAAAAAAATCAAATTATTTATCAAGTATTATTAGCAAATATTTATGCTCAAAACTATGATAAGTTAAATGTAAAAAGCGAATCATTATATAATTCCGCATTAAAAAAGGCTAAAAAATTAGATTCGAACATTCAGATTTGGGTGAATACACAATTCGGATTCTATTTTTATAATTTCAGTCAATATCAAAATGCTTATCCATATTTTATGGAAGCTTCGAAACTTATCGACTTGACAGAAGATGAGAAAATTTTGTCTAAAAGTGATGTTTACAAAAAAAACGCATTTTACTTTATGAACGTTAAAGAGTATGATAAAAGTGAGAAATATCTTTTGTTGGCATTAAAATATACGGAGAAAAATGATAATGAATATGGTACAATTCTGAATGCAGTTGGACATAATTATTTGAATAAAACCAATTTCACCAAAGCAAATTATTATTTTGAGCTGACCAAAAAATATGCTTTACAAAACAAAGACGAAATTCGTTATGCAAAAGCTTTGGGTGATATCGCTTCTATAAACATACACAATAAAGATTATTCACTTGCTATAGATAATCTAAAAAAGGATATCGAAATTTCTAAAAATCTTGTAAATCATCGAAATCTTATGTATGCGAATATTCAGCTAGGAAAATTGTATTTGCAACTTAATCATTTGAAAGAGGCAAAAAATATTTTGATTGAAGCAAAAGAATATGCTGCACAAAAGAAATATTTAAATAGCTATGAATTTGACATTTACACCATTTTATTAGAAATCGCAATACGAGAAAATAACGAAGCTGACGAATTATTTGCAAGAAGAAGGTTGAGTATTTTAGAAAATGAAATTCAAAAATCAGACGGAAAAGATGTTATAAATGAAATAAATTGGAAGATTCAGAAAGAAAATTTCAATTATAAATTTGAGACCGAAAAAGTAAAACAAGAAAAAGCAATTTTATTAAAAAACGCTTTACTTTTGATTACATTATTATTGATTATCATCATTTTATTTGTCATCATTTCCTATCGTAGAAGAATAAAAATTCAAAATTCTAATTATGAAAATAAGGTTTTATCTATTCAAAATGATAAACTAAAATCTGAGAATAAGTTAAATGAAACGACCAAAACACTCGAAGCTTATAAAACTTATTTATCCGAAAAAAATAAACAAATTGTTACGCTGAAAAAAGAAATCAATACAGTTTCGAATTCAAATTTCTCAAATAAAGCACAGCAATATGATGAATTAGTTAATTTATTAGATTCTCATCTTATGACAGCTAAAAACTGGACAAACTTTAAAAGTATTTTCGATCATGAGCAGAAAAATTTTATTGAACATTTAGATCAAAACTTTCCTGGATTAACAGAATCTAATTTGAAAATAATTTACTTGTTAAAATTAGGTTTAACCAATATTGAAATATCTCAACTTTTAGGAATTTCTGCAGATTCAGTCAAAAAATCGAAACAGCGCTTAAAAAAGAAATATGAAAATTTTGAGTTGATTTTTAAAGATAATGATGATTAAGAAACAATTATTCAATTCTCAACTTATTCAAATTACTTCGATAACTTTCTAATAATAAACTTTCCGTTACATAACCTTCAAATTTACCTTTTTTAGTGAGTAAAATATAATCTATTTTTTTTGCTTCCATCATTTTCATCACGTTAGCAGCATTCGTAAAAATAGATGTCGAAGTTGCTTCTGTTATACATTCTAAGTAACTTTTATCAATATTATCATTAAAAATAAATGATCGAATATTATCTAAAACTATAATTCCATGAATCGATTTATCTTCATTGAGGACTGGAATAAAATCTTGTGTTGTAGTAGAAAAAATTTCTTTTATATCTTCAATTGAATTGTAAACCGTCAATGTTTTGATATTCTTGATATAAATCGAAAACAAATCAATTTTATTAAACAAATTTCGGTCTTTATCAGATGTAAAAACAATTCCTTTTTCTGCTATTGCGTATATATCCATCGAATATTTGTCGTATCGTTTTGAAATTGCAAAACTTAT
>NZ_DLJR01000038.1:0-1428 GCF_002484365.1 Empedobacter sp. UBA7611 | reverse complement strand
GGAACTTCTTTGAAACCGATTAAATTAAAGAATTTTGCAACGAAAAAACCAAGATATGACCCAACAAATAACGAAGGCGCGAAGTTTCCTCCGTTTCCTCCACTTCCTAAAGTTAAACCTGTTGCAATAGATTTGATTAAAATTGTGACAAAAACAAATCCTAAAACTATCCATTGATTCGTTCTAAAACTCTCTAACAATGAATTATTTAAAATAAAACCAGCTTCATCATTTGCTAAATATTTTATACTCTCATAACCTTCACCAAATAATGTTGGGAAAAAGAAAATCAATATTGCTAAACTTCCCGCTCCAACAATCGCTCGCCAATATACATTATCCGAATAATTCCCTATCAAATGTTCAACTTTACGAAATAATCGAGCATGGTAAACTGAAACAAACCCCGCTAAAACACCCAAAATCACATAGAAAATAACATTATGATAATCAAATCCTAACGCATAACGAAAGGATAATAACATATTGCTTTTTAATGTTAAATTGGCAATTAAAGCTCCTGTTGCAGAAGATAACAATAAAGGAATAAAAGCAGTAACACTCATATCCGCTAATACAATCTCTATCGCGAACAAAACACCTGCAATTGGTGCATTGAATGCAGTCGCAATACCAGCTGCAACACCACAAGCCAACAAAAGTGTTCTTTCTTTGTATTTGAATCTGTAATATTGTGCATAATTAGAACCAAAAGCTGCACCAGTAATTGTAATTGGAGATTCTAAACCAGCCGAACCACCCATACCAACTGTTAAGGAACTCGTTAAAATCTGAGCATACATCTGTTTTTTAGGCATTATTCCAGACTTTTTAGCTACAGCAATCATAATTTGAGAAGTTCCCTTTTCTATCGAACCATCCAAAAATTTCTGCACAACAAAAACCGTCAACAAAATACCTATAATTGGCAATATACTATTGATATAAGGTAGTTTGACTAAATTATTAATATAAATAGTAAATTGAAAAACATTGTGCGCAAAAGTTTTTAGCACAATCACTGCAAAAGCAGATGAAATAGCTACTAAAATACACGATAAATACAAAAATTGTCGCTCTGATAAAACCAATTTTAACAGGTTCAACAAGTTTTGAAAAAAATTAAATGATTTTTTAATGTATTGAAAAAACTTTTGTTTTGTAGAAAGTCGCATACTTCAAAAATAGTGTACCTTTTGTTTATTGCCTAATTTAACTGCCACGAATTACACAAAAAGTAAACCAATAATACATAAAAGAATAAATTTTTTGAGAAAAAAAATAATTAATCATCTAATAACTATTTAATGCTAACAACTTCAATGATCTATAAACATTCACTTTTATAAATTATTTACTTTTCTATGATTCACTAAATAAAAGAATATTCATTAAAAGCATTTTTACAATTGTAATCTTCCCCTTGTT